>NZ_DAORSQ010000130.1:0-5649 GCF_035443605.1 Actinotalea sp.
CGAGGACGCCTGGATGGCCACCTCGGCCGTCGGCATCCTCGAGACCCGGCTGGCCAGGGCGAACGCCGACCGGATCGCCCTGCGGGAGGCCGTCCGGGTCCGTGACGTCCTGCTGGCGGAGCAGCGCGTCGCCCTCGCGGAGCGGGACAGGGCCCTGCTCGACCTGGGCCGCACGGTGCGTCGTTCCCCCCTCGACCGCCTGGCGCACCTGGCCCGCCGCGCCCGCCGCCTGGCCGGCCGCGTCTACCGGAGCCTGCGCCGATGACCCCACGGATCAGTCTGCTGATTCATGGGGGGGAGCACGACGACGCCACGCACCGCACGATCGACTCGGTCCTGCGCCAGGACTGCCCGGGGATCGAGGTGGTCGTCGCCGGGCCGAGGCCCGGCTCGCGCGGCGGGGCCGCCCGACGGCTCCGACCGGTCGGCGTGCGGGTGGAGCACGTCGTGGTGGCGGAGGGCGACGCCGCGGATCGCACTGGGGTGGCCCTCGAGGCGGCGCGCCGTGCCGCGCACGGGTCGATGATCGGGGTGCTCGGCGCGGGTGACGAGCTCGAGCCGGGCGCCCTGCGGGCCGTGCTGTCGATGCTCGACCACCAGCCGGCCCTCGACGTGCTCTACACCGACGAGCAGTGGCCCGCCCCGGGCGCCGAGGGGATCGCGACCAAGCCCGATCACCTGCCGCACTACCTCGAGTCCTACCCGTACATCGGGCGGCTGTGCCTCGTGCGCGCGGAGCTGCTGAGCAGGGCCGGCGGGTTCCGCGCAGGGTTCGCCGGCGCGGAGGAGTGGGACGCCCAGCTGCGGGTGACCGAGCTCACGTCGCGTGTGGGCCACCTGCCCGTCGTCGCCGTCTCGCGCCCGCAGGGCCCCCGCACCGACGACGACGCCGGTGCGTCCGGGCGGCGCGCCGTCGCCGACCGGGTAGCCCGCTCCGGACGCCAGGGCACCGTGGAGGCGACGGCCGACCCGCTGGGCGCGCGGCTGTGGTGGACGGTGGCCGAGCCACCGCTGGTCTCGATCATCATCCCGACCGTCGGCGGGCGGCGCACCGTCCACGGGCAGGACTCCGTGCTGGTCGAACGCTGTGTCGACGCGCTGCTCGACGCGACCGACTACCGGTACTGGGAGGTCGTCCTCGTCACGAGCGAGGCGACCCCCGCGGATCTGGTCCCCCGGCTGCGCGAGCGGCTCGGCGACCGGTTGGTGCACGCGCCGATCGCCGGTCGGTTCAACTTCTCGGCGTCCGTCAACGAGGGCGCCCGACGGGCCAACGGCAGCCAGCTGCTGCTGCTCAACGACGACACCGAGGCCGTGGAACCCCGCTGGCTGGACCGCATGGTCGCGGTCGGCTCGGCGCCCGACGTCGGTGTGGTGGGTGCCAAGCTGCTCTTCGAGGAGGGGACGATCCAGCACGTCGGGATCATCGTCACCGACGGCGGCACCCCCATCCATCCCCTCGGCTCCGAGGCGGACGGGGTGGGCCGGTTCGCGACCAAGGAGGTCGACGTCGACTACCTCGCTGTGACCGGCGCCTGCCTGCTGACGCCGGCGGACGTCTTCGCGCGGGTCGGGGGGTTCTGCACCGACCTGCCGCTCAACTTCAACGACATCGACTACTGCCTCAAGGTCGCGGCGCTCGGGCTCGGTGTGGTCTGCACGCCCTTCGCCCGCCTCTTCCACTACGAGAGCAGCACCCGGGGGCATGCCCTCGACCCGTGGGAGCAGGACTTCCTCGACCGCCAGTGGGGCCTGCGGCTGGCCACCGACCCGCACGTGCAGTACCGCAGCGCCCTGTAGCCGCTGCTCCGGCCCAGCGCGCGCACCGGCTCAGTGGGCGCGCAGCCGCGCCAGGCGCCAGCGGACCTTGGCCAGCACCTGGCGCGGGCCGCCGCTGCGCAGGTGACGCCACGCCGCCGCGAGGTCCGCACGCAGGCGCACGTGCCAGGCCACCGGCGGTCCGGACGGCCCAGCGCGCCCCGCGGCACCGGCGGCCGACGCCAGGTACGCGCTGTCCGCGGCGCGGTAGGGGTCCGTGCAGAAGGCCACGAGCGGCGCCAGGACGGAGCTCCACCGGAAGGAGTCGGCCAGGACGGCCGACGCCGCGCGGAAACCGGCGTGCGGCCCGGGCGCCAGCGCCAGCTCGAGGGCGTCCGCGAGGGCGTCGACGTCCTCGGGCGGCACGGTGACGCCCGCACCGTGGTCGTCGACCAGCCGGGCGAACGCGTCGCCCCGCGTGCACACCACCGGCAGTCCGGCCCACAGGTAGTCCAGGATCCGGGTGCGGAACGAGAACTCGGTCTCCACGTGCGGGAAGTGGCAGCTGACGCCCACGTCCGCGTCGAGCAGGTAGTCCCCGCGCCGCTCGTAGGCGACCCACGACTCGTTGAAGAACACCACCGAGCCGGTCAGGCCCAGCTCGTCGGCGAGCTCCCGCGTGCGCGTGGCGACGCGCATCTCCTCGACGTCGGGGTTGGGGTGCTTCATGCCGAGGAAGAACAGGCGCACACGGGGGTCGCGCTCGTGCAGCCGGGCGACCGCGCGGACGAGCGTGATCGGGTCGAACCAGTTGTAGACGCCGCCGCCCCACAGGATGACCTTGTCGTCCGGACCGATCCCGTCGACCACGCCCTTGATCGCGGGGGCCGTGCGGACCGGGGGCTCCTCCGCGAGGCCGAACGGGACCACCTGGAGCAGACGACCGAGCGAGGGGTCGTCGTCGTACGTCGCCGGGTTGATCCGCCCGGCCGCGGCGAGCTGACCGATCCACAGGTCGCGCTGGCGGCCCGAGGCGCACAGGAACAGGTCGCCGCGGCCCACCTGGGCCTCGAGCTCGAGGCGCGCGCGGACCAGCGCCTCCCACCGCACGGCTGTGGGGCGGTAGCGGTCCACCTCGAGGGTCTCGAGCTGGAACGGGTCGTACAGGTCGACGACGATCGCCTGGGGGCAGTCCGCCAGCCACGGGAAGGTGCGCACCACGAAGCCCTGGAGCACGACGACGTCGCAGCCCTCGACCTCGGCGCGGAAGTCCTCGACCCGCACCTGCGCCGTGCCGAAGCCCACCCCCGGCCGCGAGCACGCGCCGAAGGTCACCAGCCGGACATCGCACGGACCCGCGAGCGCGCGGGCGATCTCCCACGCCCGGATCGCCGGGCCGGCCATCCGGTCGGCGATCGTGTCCAGGGTGACGACGAGCACCCGCTGGCGCGCGGCGGTCATGACCACCGCCCGTCGAGCGCCAGGTACCCCCCGGACTCGGTGTGCGGGCCGTGCGTCACGTGCAGCTCCGCGACGTCGCGCACGTAGTCGTACACATGGGTCGTCGAGGTGTCCACCACCGAGGCCATGAGCGTGAAGGACCCGGGCTGCAGCGCGAGCCGCGGGATGCGGCACTCGATCCGGCCCGAGCCGTCGATCCGGTCGAGCGTGAACTCGGCGTCCCGGGTGTTGTTGGCCCACAGGTAGACGCCGTCGTGCGACTCGAGCGCGAGCCCGAACACGGGCTGCTCGATCGGCGTGTGCGCCGTGAAGGAGATCCGCACCACTGCCTCGTCACCCGAGGTCACCGTGCTCGACGGCACCCCGTGCGTGAGCACCTCGACGTGGTCGATGGTTGCCTCGCCGCTGCCCCAGCGCACGCGGCCGCGATCGTCGGTCCGCAGGTCCTGGCGGTTGGAGTCGCCGTAGCGGTCGAGCACCCCCGCGGCGGGTCCCGTCTCCACGAGCGTGCCGTGGGACAGCCACGCGACGTGGTCGCACATCGCGCGCACGGACGGCATGGAGTGGCTGACGACGACGACGGTGCGCCCCTCGCGACGGAAGTCGACGAACTTCTCCGCGCACTTCTCCTGGAAGGCGGAGTCGCCGACGGCGAGCACCTCGTCGACGAGGAGGATCTCCGGGTCGACGTTGATCGCCACGGCGAAGCCGAGCCGCACGTACATCCCCGACGAGTAGTTCTTCACCGGCTGGTCGATGAACTGCTCGACACCGGAGAAGTCCACGATCGCGTCGAACTTGCGTGCGATCTCCGCCTTGGACATGCCGAGGATCGAGCCGTTGAGGAAGACGTTCTCCCGGCCGGAGAGCTCGGGGTGGAAGCCGGACCCGACCTCGAGGAGCGCGGCCAGCCGGCCACGCGTGGTCACGGCGCCGCGGTCGGGGTAGAGGATCTTGGCGAGGGTCTTGAGCAGCGTCGACTTGCCGGAGCCGTTGTCCCCGACGAGCCCGAACGTGCTGCCCTGCGGGATCTCGAAGCTCACGTCGTCGAGCGCCCAGAAGTCCTCGTAGACCGCGCGCCGGCGGCGCATCACGGCGGCCTTGAGGGTCTGGTTGCGCTCGTGGTAGACCCGGAAGCGCTTGGCGATGTGCTCGACGCTGACGGCAGCGGTGCTCACAGGACCTCCGCCAGTCGCTTCTCGTTGCGGGTGAACACCCAGCTGCCGGCCACCAGCGAGACGACCGTCCACGCCAGGCAGGCGAGCACGGCGTCCAGCGGCGGCAGGGTGTTGTCGTACAGCAGGGACCGGAACACCTCGACGAACCGTTCCATCGGGTTGAGCCGGTACAGGTCGTAGACCGTAAGCCCGCCGAGCACCGGGCCGAGCTTCGCCGACTCCTCCGCGACCAGGTGGGCCGGGTAGACGATCGGGGTCAGGTAGAACCACGCCTGAAGGATGATCCCCATGAAGTGCTGGGTGTCGCGGAAGTACACGTTGAGGACCGACAGCGCGAGGGCGAACCCGAGGGCGAACAGCGCGAGCACCGCCATCGCGACGAGCACGAGCGGAACGTAGAGCAGCGGGCGCCCGCCGACGAGCAGCAGCACCACGAGGAGCACCGCCATCTCGGTGGCCCACGTGACGACGGCGGCCGCGGCGGTCGCGACCGGCAGTGCCGCACGTGGGAAGTGCACCTTCTTGATGAGGTTCTCGTTGGCCACGAGCGAGCCCATGCCGCCGTTGACGACGTTGGTGAAGAAGGCCCAGGGCAGCAGGCCGCAGAGCAGCCACACCGCGAAGATGTCCAGGCCGCTCGGGTCGCCCACGTCGGGCTCGACGCGGACCACGAACTGGAAGACCGCGGTGAAGATCACCATCTGGGCCAGGGGGTTGACCAGCGACCACAGCTGACCCAGGGCGGTGCGCTTGTACTTGCCCTTGATCTCCCGCGCCGTGAGGTTGGTCAGGAGCTCACGCGACGCGAAGAGCTCTGTGACGAGCCTCATCGGCCGCTCCCGAGCCGGCGTCGCAGGGCGCCCCAGCCGCGCCGCACGGGCCGGAGCACCCGCAGGGTGACCGTCTGCTCGAGGGTCGCGAGGCCGGCCACGGCGGCGTCCCGCTCGGCGACGGCCATGCCGGCCCGGGCCTCGAGGTCGCGGACCCGCTGGCGCAGCTCGTCGCGCTCACGCGTGGCTGCCAGGGCGGCGCCCTCGGCGTCGTCGCGCACGGCCCGCACGACGAACTGGTAGCTCATCGCGTCCGGCTGCTCGCGCACCCACTCCACGACGCCCGGTGGCAGGGCGGCGGCGTCGACCGCGACCTCGGAGCCCAGCGGGTCGAGCACGGTGGTGCGCAGGTCGACCACGGCCAGACCGGCCGACCCGAGCATCGCGAGAAGGCTCTCGCGGGTGAAGAACCGCAGGTGGGT
>NZ_DAORSQ010000131.1:0-5589 GCF_035443605.1 Actinotalea sp.
GACCTTCCTGCGCGAGCACCCGCACCAGCGCGTCCTCGTGCACGTCGTGCGACGGCCCGGCACCGCGCTGCGCCTGCCCCTGCACGCGCTCGGGCTCTCGCGCGCCGACCGTCTCGAGACCCTCGCCGGCGAGACCGCCTCGGCCGTCGGGACCGACGCCGTGCTGCTGCCGGGCGACGGCCCCGGCGCCCACGTGTACGCCCTGCACTGACCACACCACGGCAGAGAGACCATCGCCATGCCCACCCACCCCACCCCGCGTCCCTCCGACGTGCACCTGGTGCACCCGGACTGGAGCAACGACGCGACGATCTACCAGATCAACACGCGCCAGTTCACCCCCGAGGGGACCTTCGTCGCCGCCACGTCCCAGCTGCCGCGGCTCGCGACGCTGGGCGTGCAGATCCTGTGGCTCATGCCCGTCCACGAGATCGGCGAGCAGAACCGCAAGGGCACGCTGGGCAGCCCCTACGCGGTCAAGGACTACTACAGCGTCAACCCGGAGCTCGGCACCCTCGCGGAGCTGCGGGGGTTCCTCGACGCCGCGCACGCGCTCGGGCTGCACGTCATCCTCGACTGGGTGGCCAACCACACCGCGTGGGACAACCCGCTCGTCGAGCAGCACCCCGAGTGGTACGCGCGGGACTGGAAGGGTGACCTGCAGCCCTCGCCGTGGTGGGACTGGCCGGACATCGTCGACCTCGACTACGCCAAGCCGGGGTTGCGCTCGTACATGACGGAGGCGATGGCCTACTGGGTGCGCGAGGTGGGCTTCGACGGGTTCCGCTGCGACGTGGCGGGGTTCGTGCCCACCGACTGGTGGGAGGTCACGCGGGCGGAGCTCGAGCGCATCCGGCCGGTGTTCCTGCTCGCCGAGTGGGAGTCCCGCGAGCTGCACGACCGCGCGTTCGACGCCACCTACGGCTGGAGCTGGAACGAGGCGATGCACCGGATCGCGTCGGGCAAGGCCGACGTCGGCGCCCTGCGCGCCTACTACGCGTGGAACGAGAAGGCCTTCCAGGCCGACTGCCTGCGCATGCTCTTCGTGTCCAACCACGACAAGAACGCCTGGGAGGGCACCGAGTTCGAGCAGTTCGGCGACGCGCTGCACGCGGCGATCGTGCTCTCGGTGGTCAGCGAGGGCATCCCGCTGATCTACAACGGCCAGGAGGCGGGCTCCACCAAGCGGCTGCAGTTCTTCGAGCGGGACCCGATCGCGTGGACCGAGCACCCGCTCGGCGACCTCTACGCACGGCTGGTCGCCCTCAAGCGGGCCAACCACGCGCTGTGGAACGGCCGCTGGGGCGGGCGGATGGTCGAGGTCGTCACCGACCGCACCGAGACGTCGCTCGCCTTCGTGCGGCGCCAGGGCGACCACGCCGTGCTGCTCGTGCTCAACCTGTGCGCCGAGCCGGCCGAGCTCACGCTCCTGGACGGGCCGTACCCGGGCGTGTGGGACGACGTGGACTCGGGCGAGCAGGTGCGGCTCGGCGACCACGCCACGCTCGGGCTGGCGGCGTGGGGCTACCGGCTGCTGGTCCAGGGACCGCAGACGGTCGGGGTCACGCGGGGTTGACGGCCTTCTCGGTGGCCATCGCGTCGGTGAACGCGCGCAGGTAGGCGTCGTACACGTCGACGGGAGCCAGGCCGGTGCGGACGATCCCCACGCGGTCGTCGGCCTCGTGGGCCGTCACGGCGGCGAGCACGCGACCGAGCGTCCCCTCGCCGTAGCGCACGGCGTCGGCGACGGTCGCGGAGACCCCAGCGGAGACCAGCACGACGTCGGACGGCACGCCGAGCTGGTCCGCCAGGCCGGACAGCAGCCCGACGGTGTACGCGGCGGCGTCGCCAGCGAGGCTCTCGCACGTCAGGGCGCGGGCCAGGACGAGCCACAGCTGGTCCATCGCGCCGGCGCGGGCCTCGAGGAGGAGGCGACCGACGAGCGCGGAGAGCTCGCGCGCCCCGAGGAGCACCACGGCCTGGGCGACGGTGTCGACCTCGGCGCCCTGCGCCGTGTGGGTGTTCGCCAGGTGCAGCACGCGCAGCGTCAGGACGGGATCGGTGTCGATCACCTGGGCCACCTGGCCGAGGGCGACGGAGGGCTGGGCCAGCAGGTGCGCGACGGCCAGGCACTGCGAGCGCCCGGCACGCAGCACGTGCGGCTGCTCGTCCGGGCGGGGGCGCTCGGCGAACCGGGAGGGTGCTGCGGCGGGGGACACGGCGGCGGGGGCGAGCAGCGCGGTGTCGACGCCCAGTGTCCGCAGCGAGACGCCGGCGGCGGTCGCGGGACGGGGGCGCTCGAGCGTCTGGAGGCCGGCGGGTGCCTGCGTCGGCACGTACCCGGCGGGCGCAGCGGGCCAGGACGTCTGGCGGTCGGCCAGGGCGGCCCGGCTCGTGCGGTTCATGGTCACTCCTCAGAAGGTGTCGGTCTCCTGAGTGATCGGCCGGGCGTCGGGCGTTGTGACGCGCTTCGCGAACTTCACCCGGTGGGCCGCTGACCTGCACCGTTGCCGCGCGGGAGCGCACCGGGCCAGGAGCCGGTCGGGTGGAGCCCTGCGGTCTGCCGGGGGTGGCGGGAGCCGCCTCGCCGGGGTGGCGGGAGCCGCCTCGCCGGGGTGGCGGGAGCCGCCTCGCCGGGGTGGCGGGAGTCGGCAGGGGCTGCTCAGGCGGGGCTGACGGCGCGCGCGGTCGCCAGCGCGTTGGCCAGGCAGCGCACGTACGCGTCCGAGACCCGCATCGGGGCGAGCCCTAGCGCGAGGACCCCGGCGTAGTCGCGGCGCTCGTGCGCCAGGACGGCCGCGAGCACCCGGCCCAGCGGACCCTCGTGCGCACGCAGCGCGCCGGCGAGCGCCGACGAGACGCCGACGATGTCCAGGACCGCCTCGGTGGGCACCCCGAGCTCCTCGATGAGGGCCGAGAGCAGGCCGACGGTGTAGCTGGCCGGGTCGTCGGAGACCGCCTCGCACGTCAGCGCGCGGGCCAGGATGCGCCACAGGCTGTCCATCGCCCCGGGGCGCGCCTCGAGCGCGAGGGTGGCGACGAGGGTGGTGAGCTCGCGCGGGCCGAGCAGCACGACGGCCTGCGCGACCGTGTCGATGCCGCGGCGCAGGCTGAACGCCCCGCTGTTGACGAGGTGCAGCACGCGCACGGTGAGCACGGGGTCGGTGTCGACCACCTCGCTGACCTTGCCGAGCTCGACCGGCTGCTGGTGCAGCAGGTGCATGACCGCAAGGCACTGCAGCTGGCCGGCGCGCAGCACGCGGGGCGCCGGGTCGGTGACCGGGGGCGTGGCGGCGCCGCGCAGGGCGTCCACACCGGCGACGCGGCAGCGGGCGGCCGTGAGCGGGTCGATGTCCTCGGCCAGCACGCGGGTCCCCCGGGCGTGCAGCCGCGCGACGAGGTCCGCCAGGGCCGGGGCCGGCCGGTCGACGAGGGAGACGTCGGACGGCGGGCCGAGCAACGCGGTGTGCACCGTGACGAAGTCGAGCACGGGCAGCAGCGCGTCCTGGAGGGCGCCGCCGCGGTAACCGGGGAGGCACAGCTCCACGCCGCGCCCGCGCAGCCGCGCGGCCCGCTTGCCGGCGTCGGCGGTCAGCTCGAAGCCCGGTGGCAGGTCGAGCACCAGGCGACCGGCGCTGGGCGGACGCGGCAGGTCGCCGTCGATCATCGCGGCGGTCGCGGGCAGGAAGGCGTAGCGGTCCGCCACGAGGTTGGGCAGGTCGAGCGCCAGGTAGCTCTCGTGCAGCGCGGTCGCGGTGTCCCGCGGCACCGCCGCCTCGGCGGCAGCGGCCACCGGCTGCGCCGGCGGGGCGCCGACGTACCCGAAGGACTCGATCCCCGGCGGGGCGTGCGGCGCGGGGACCGGGTGCGGGACGTCGAGGTCCAGCGTGACGGTGTACCCGATGGCGTGGCCGTCGAACGCGACGATCGGCTCGCGGTGCAGCCGCGTGCCGACGCCGGTGGGCTGCGGGCCCGGGATGGTGACCGTGGCGTCGTGCGTCGTGAGCGGCAGGGTCACTCCTGGCGTCTGCGGGGCGGTGACGACCGGTGTCGGCGGTGCGGCGACGACGGTCGCGGCGCGGCCGCGGCGCGGGTGCAGCAGGTCGATCGGCACGTCAGGCGGGACTGACGGCGCGCGCTGTGGCCAGCGCGTTGGCCAGGCAGCTGACGTAGGTGTCGGAGACGTGCAGCGGAGCGAGGCCGAGGGAGAGGACCGTGACGTAGTCCTGGCGCTCGTGCGCGAGCACGGCGGCGAGGGCCTCGCCCAGCGGCCCGGTCCGGTCGCGGACGGCGCGCGTCACACCGGCCGAGACGCCGACCTTCTCGAGCACGACGTCGGCCGGCACGCCCAGCTGGTCGATGAGGCCCGAGAGCATGCCGACCGTGTACCCCGTGGGGTCGTCCGTGAGGGCCTCGACCGTCAGGGCGCGCGCCAGGATGAGCCAGAGGCTGTCCATCGCGTCGGCGCGGGCGTCCAGGGCGAGCGCGGCGACGAGCGGGGTGAGCTCGCGCGGGCCGAGGAGCACGACGGCGTGGTGCACCGTGTCCACCTCCCGGCGCAGGGCGAAGACGCCGCTGTTGACCAGGTGCAGCACGCGCAGCGTGAGCACGGGGTCGGTGTCGATGACCTCCGCGATCTTGCCGACCTCGCGCTCGGGCTCGTTGAGCAGGTGCATGACGGCCAGGCTCTGGAGCTGGCCCGCTCGCAGCACGCGGGGTGCGCCGTCCTGGGCCGGCTGCGTCTCGCCGCCGCGCACGGCGTCCACCCCGGCGGTGCGCGAGCGCGCGGCGACCAGGGCGTCGACCGCATCCGCGAGCACCTGGGTGCCGACGGCGTGCGCCGACCGCACGACGTCGGCCAGCGCGGCGCCGGGACCACCCTCGCCCGGTGCGGTGAGCAGCGCGGGGTCCAGCGTGACGAACGCGAGCTGCGGGAGCAGCGCGACCTGGGCCGCGTCGCCGCGGTAGCCGGCGAGGCCGAGCTCGACGCCCTGGGCCCGCAGCGCGGCGCAGCGTCGCACCGCGTCCTCCTCGAGCTCGAAGCCCACCGGGAGGTCGAGCACGAGCCGGCCGGTGCTCGGGGCCGCGGGCAGGAACCCGGCCAGCATCGCGGGCGTGGCGGGCAGGAAGGCGTAGCGGTCGGCGACGAGGTTGGGCAGGTCCAGCGCGAGGTACTGCTCGTGCAGCATCTCGCCGAGCCGGGCCGGGGCGTCCTGGTACCGCGGGGCGTCGGCGGCGATGGGGGTGCGGATCTCGGCGCCGCGCGCGCCGCCCTGGGTCGGCACCACGGGAGTGAGGTCGAGCGTGAGCGTGAGCGTGTAGCCGACGACCCTGCCGTCGAACGCGACGACGGGGTCCCGGTGCACCCGGGCGAGCACGGGCGACGGCCGCTGGGCGGCCGAGGCGTTGCCGCCGGCGGCGAGCGGGCTGGGGATCACGGTCACTCCTCGAGCGGGTCGGGCAAGGTGCCCCCGGGCGGGGGACGTGGCGGTCGGTGCTGTCGGGCTTGTCGGTCCGGTCGGTCCGGTCGGTCGTCAGGCGGCCGCGCTGAACGGCGCGCGCAGCGGCCAGTCGTCGCCGTCGAGCACC
>NZ_DAORSQ010000132.1:0-5574 GCF_035443605.1 Actinotalea sp.
TATCTAGCGGCAGCCACTCCGGGCACCACTTCTACACTTCCAAATGCGAAGAGCCGACAAAGCGCGGAGGAATGAGAAAAGGGCGGGGTGCCGTAGCACCCCGCCCTGAATTCGCCGAATCAGCGAAGAGGCGGTCCCGGAAGACCGGTCTCGAAGATCCTCAGACGAGCTTGACGCCCGCGCCGGCCTCCTCGAGCTTGGCCTTGGCCTCCTCGGCGGCCTCCTTCTTCGCGCCCTCGAGCACGTTCTTGGGAGCCTCCTCGACGAGGGCCTTCGCCTCGCCCAGGCCCAGGCCGGTCAGCTCGCGCACGACCTTGATGACCTGGATCTTCTTGTCGCCGGCCGACTCGAGGACGACGTCGAACTCGTCCTTCTCCTCGGCGGCCTCGGCGGCAGCGCCACCGGGGGCGGGGGCGGGGGCGGCGGCGACCGCGACGGGGGCGGCGGCCGAGACGTCGAAGGTCTCCTCGAACGCCTTCACGAACTCCGAGAGCTCGATGAGGGTCAGGCCCTTGAACTGCTCGAGCAGTTCTTCGGTCGAAAGCTTAGCCATGATGTTTCTCCTTGATGGTGTGCCCGCGCGCGGTGCGCGACGGGCGGGTTGACTGTCTCGCGGATCGGCAGGCGCCGATCCTTACGCGTCCTGCTTCTCCTGCAGCGCGCCGAAGCCGCGGGCGGCCTTGGCGGGCAGAGCGTTGAACAGCTGCGCCGCACCCACGAGAGCGGCCTGCATGGCGCCGGCGGCCTTGGCCAGCAGCACCTCACGGCTCTCGAGGTCGGCGAGCTTGCCTACCTCAGCGGCGGTCAGGGCGTTGCCATCGAAGTAGCCCGCCTTCACCACCAGATGAGGGTGTGCCTTGGCGAAGTCGCGCAGACCCTTCGCAACCGCGACAGGGTCACCGTGCACGAAGGCGAGAGCCGAAGGGCCGGCGAGCTCGTCATCGAAAGCGGTGACGCCGGCCTTGTTGGCGGCGATCTTAGTCAGCGTGTTCTTCGCCACGGCGTACGTCGCGTGCTCGCGGATGCTGTTGCGCAGCTCGCGCAGTTCAGCAACCGTGAGACCGCGGTACTCAGTCAGCAGAACGGCGGCCGACTCTTCAAACTTTGCCTGAAGTTCGGCGACCGTGGCATCCTTCGTAGCCATGGCGCTCCCTAGTTTGTCGTTCCCGGCCGGCGGACGCCGCCCGGTGCCACCGCCGCTCGGAGCATCCGCATTCCCCGGGGAATGAGAAAAGCTCCGGCGCGCACGCACGGAGCTTCTGAGCTTTCGGGATCTGATCCCTCGATCGAGGAGTTCGCACCTGCGCAGGTCTTCGCCGCTTCGTTTCCGAAGCCTCGAACGTTACGGGGATCTTGCGAACCCTACCGGCGGTCTTTGGCCAAGGAGAAGGCCATCACGGATCGGAGAGCGGGCCAAACGGGGGCCTGCCGGGCTCCGGATCGGCGAACCGTCCGGAGCCCGGCCTCCCGTCACGCCTCTCGGCGCCGGCGGAGCAGGGCGGCTCCCGCGATCATCAGCAGCGCCGCCAGGGCGGCCAGCGGCAGCGTGCCCGGCGCGCCGGTCTGCGCGATCACGCCCGGGGCGAGCGCCGCAGCGCCCGCGACCGCCTGGGTGTTCGCCACCGTGCCGGCATTCGACGAGGTCACCGTCAACACCGCCTGCTGCCCCGGCCGGAGACCGCGCACGGTGATCAGGGCGCCATCGCGGGTCGCCGTGCCCGCCGAGACCGAAAGCGCGTAGCCGAGCGCCGGATCGTAGTCGATGATGGTCACCTCGAAGCCGTCGGGGGTGGGCCGGGGCGCCGAGAGGCGCGGCGCGGATCCCGCCTTCTGGGCGGCGCCGGCGACCGGCGCCGCAGCCTCGGTCGAGCCCGGGCGCTGCACGCGCAGGTCGACCGTGGCGCTCTGCTCGGGCGCGAGACCGCTAACCAGCAGCGTGCTGCCGACCATGATCGCGGTGACTCCGGCGGGGGCATCGGGCAGATAGACCGCGGTGGGATCGAAGTTGGTGATCTCGACCGTGTAGCCGTCGGCCGTGCGCGTCACCGGCCCGAAGGTCGGCGCGATGCCCGTCTCGAGCGCGGTGCCCGTGACCGGGGCCTGGGCGTCGGTGAAGCCGGTCTTCGAGACGGTGACGCCGACGGTCGCCGAGTCGGCCGGCGCCACGCCGGTCACCGTCACGAGACCCGATCCGTCGACGGCCGCGGAGGCTCCCGGCGGGGCGGAGAACGTGTAGACCGCCAGCGGATCGAAGTTGTCGATCTGCACCGTGTAGCCGTCGGCCGTGCGCGTCGGCGCGCCGAACGTGGGGGCGACGCCCGTCTCGAGCGCCGTGCCCGCGACGTCGGAGCTGCCCGGCACGTAGTCGGTGCGCGTGGTCGAGACCGTGACCGAGGTCGAGGCGCCTGGCGCGAGACCCGTCACGGTGACGAGGCCCGACGCGCTCACCGTCGCCGAGCCGGTCAGCGGGGTCGTCGCCCAGGAGAAGGCGCCGTCGTAGTTTGTGATCTGCACCGTGTAGCCGTCGGCGGTGCGCGTCGGCGTGCCGAACGTCGGCACCAGGGCCGCGTTCAGGGCTGTGCCCGCGACCGGCGCCGACGCCTCGGTGCGATCGGGGTGCGAAGCCGTGACGCCGACCGTGCCGCTCGCACCGGCGGCGAGACCGGTCACGGTGATGGTGTCACCGGTCCTCGAGGCCGAGGCGCCCGCCGGGAGCGCCGAATCATCGAGCGTGTAGGTGACGGCGGGATCGTAGTTCGCGATCTGCACGGTGTAGCCGTCGGCCGTGCGCGTCGGCGTGCCGAACGTCGGAGCGATGCCCGTCTCGAGCGCCGTGCCCGGTGCGCTCGCGTGACCGGAGACGTACCCGGTGCGCGTGGTCGAGACCGCCACCGAGGTCGAGGCGCCTGGAGCGAGGCCGGTCACCGTCACGAGGCCCGACGCGCTCACCGTCGCCGAACCGTCGACCGGAGTCGCCGCCCAGGCGAAGGTGCCGTCGTAGTTCGTGATCTGCACCGTGTAGCCGTCGGCCGTGCGCGTCGACGTGCCGAACGTCGGCACGAGCGCCGCATCCAGCGCTGCACCTGTCACGCCGGCATCGGCCTCGGTGAAGCCGGTCTTCGAGACCTCCACGCCGACGGTCGCTGATGCGCCCGCTGCCAGGCCGGTCACGGTGATGGTGTCACCGGTCCGCGAGGCCGAGGCGCCTGCCGGGAGCGCAGAGTCGTCGAGCGTGTACGTCGCCGCCGCGTCGTAGTTGGCGATCTGCACCGTAAAGCCGTCGATGGTGCGCGTGGGTGTGCCGAACGTGGGAGCGACGCCTGCCTCGAGCGCCGTGCCCGATGCGGCCGCGCTGCCGGGCGCGTACCCGGCGCGCGAGGTCGAGACCGTCGCGGTCGCGGAGGCGCCAAGCGCGAGGCCCGTCACTGTGACGAGGCCCGACGCGTCGATCGACGCGGTGCCCGCGGAGGGCGTGACGCCCCAGCTGAAATCGGGATCGTAGTTCTCGATCTGGAACGTGTAGCCGTCGGCCGTGCGCGTCGACGCGCCGAGGTCGGGCACCAGGGCCGCACTCAGCGCGGTTCCCGAGGTGGCCGCGCTGCCGGGCGCGTACCCGCTGCGCGAGGTCAACACGGTGACGGTGGTCGCAGAGCCGGGGGCCACACCCGTCACGGTGACGAGGCCCGACGCGCTCACCGTCGCCGAACCGGTCAGCGGGGTCGCCCCCCAGGAGAAGGCGCCGTCGTAGTTCGTGATCTGCACCGTGTAGCCGTCGGCGGTGCGCGTCGGCGTGCCGAACGTCGGCACGAGCGCCGCGTTCAGCGCTGCGCCGGTCACCGGCGCGGAGGCCGGCAGGCGGTCGGATCGCGTCGCGGTCACGCCGACCGTGCCGCTCGCGCTCGGAGCGAGACCCGTGACCGTGATCGTGTTGCCGGTGCGGCTCGCCGAAGCGCCGGCCGGCAGCGCGGACTCATCGAGCGTGTAGGTCGCCGCCGCATCGTAGTTCGAGATCGTGACCGTGTAGCCGTCGACCGTCGAGGTGATCGGGCCGAACGTCGGCGCGGTGCCCGCGAGACGCGGGGTGACCGGCACGCGCGGATCGGAGCGCTCCGAGTAGAGCGTCGGCGTCGCGCTGGCTCCGCTGCTCGTCTCGGTCTGGATCGAAACCCAATAGGTCGTGCCGTTGGCCAACCCGGTGAAGGTCAGGCTCGTGCCCGTGGTGAATTGCGTTCCGCCGCCGAGGATGGTCCCGCCGGAGGCTGCGCTGAACAGCGTGACGGCGTAGCGCTGCAGCGTGTTGCCGCTGAGATCCGCGTGATCCCAGGTCACCGTCGCGCTGCCGACGCCGGGGGTGGCCACGATGTTCGTCGGCGCGAAAGGATAGCCGAACGGCGTGCCGCTGCGAACGTTCGAGGCCGCGCCGGGACCGGCTTCGCTGACCGCGCGCACCTGCGCATTGTAGAGCGTGCCGTTCGTGAGACCCGAGGCGGTCGCCGGGCTGCTCGTGCCGAGCGGCAGCCAGGTCGATCCTCCGTCGATCGAGTACTCGTACCGCTGGATCGGCCGGTCGCCTGCAGCGCCCGCGGTGAACGTCAGCGTCAGGCGCTGATCGCCTGGGGCGACCGCGGTGAGGTTCGGTGCCGCCGGTCGCTGCAGCGGCATCGCCGAGGGGCGGCGCGTCGACTCGGGGCCGGTGCCGGCGGCGTTCGTCGCGGCGACCGCGACGAAGTAGGTCGTTCCGTTGGCGAGCCCCGTGATCGTGCACGCCTCGGGGCCGGCGCTGGTGCAGGACGCGAGCGGCGTGGTCGAATCGACCGATGCGTAGGCATAGGCGGTGTACCCGGTGATCGGCGATCCGCCGTCGTCGGCGGGCGCCTGCCAGCTCGCCTCGATCGACCCCGTGTTGCCCACGGTGACCACGTCGGTGGGCGGGCCAGGGACCGTGCGCGGGGTCGCGGAATCGACCGCGGGGGCGCCCTCGCCGATCGCGTTCACGCCGCGCACCCGCACCTCGACGGGCGTGCCGTTGGGGTGACCGGTCAGCAGGAACGAGCCGGAGAGGCTGCCCGTGCCGACCCAGGTGCTGCCGCCGTCGATCGAGTACTCGATCCGGGTGAGGGGCGCACCGCCGTCGTCGGAGAACGTGGCCGCGACCGCGACCGTGGTGTCGCCCGGGGTCAGGGCCAGCGCCGGCTGCGGGGGTGCAGCGGCCGGGGCCGAGGTGAGCTGGTTCGATCCGCCGCCGGCACCGACCGCGTTGACGGCGCGCACCTGCACGGTGTAGCTCTGGCCGTTGTTCAAGCCGGTGATCGTGACGTGACCCGAAGCCTGACCGGCCGAGACCCAGGTCGTGCCGCCGTCCAAGGTGTACTCGAGGTCGGTGATCGCGGATCCGCCGTCGCCGCCCAGCGTGAGGTCGACCGTGAGCCGGCCGTCCCCGCGCTCTACCGCGTTCAGTGCCGGCGCAGCCGGCGTCGACGCCGGGGTACCCGCCGCAGGAGCCGAGCTCGCGCCGTCGCCGGCACCGGTCACCGCTCGCACCTGCACTTCATAGGTGGTGCCGTCGGTGAGGCC
>NZ_DAORSQ010000133.1:0-5386 GCF_035443605.1 Actinotalea sp.
GCCGACCAGGCGCACCTCGTCAACGACTTCCGGACCGCCGTGGGTCTGACGCCGGGCACCTACGTGCGGTCGCTGCGGGAGCTCGGGGCTGCGGGGTAGGCGCGTTGAGTGCCGTGCACGGCTACGCGGGCGGCGCGAGGTAGTCGAGGCTGATGGTCCGGGTGGTCAGTGCCGCACCGCCGGCCTTCGGCGTGACGGTGCACCGGAACGTGAAAGTGTGGTTGGTCTTGACCCCGGAGTACGAGAACTGCCGCGAGGACTCGTCCGCGGGGGAGCGGCCCACGGCGGGCAGGGCGGTCCATGCCCCGCCGTCCATCTGGTAGTCCCACGCGTAGGTGACCGGCATGGCCGCCTGGGTGGCGTTGAGGTAGCGCACCGTGAGTGTCACCGTCGCACCCGCGATGAAGGTGTCCCCGTTGGTCAGCACCCCGAGCCCCGTGGACTGCGCCGTGATGCCCTCGAAGACCGGGGACACCGTGGCCGGCGGTGGCCCGACGTGGATGACCACCGGGGAGGTGACCGACCCGCCCCATGGCGTGGCCAGTCGCGCCACGACGCTGAAGGTCCCCTGGGTGTCCAGGGTGATCCGTGCCAGGCAGCTGCCCTTGTCCTCGAGCGGGACGTCGCTGTCCCAGGTCACAGCGGAGCATGCGGGCGCGGTGGTGTTCGCCGGGGCCGACGGCAGCGCCTCGATGAAGTAGACCTCGCCCTGACGTGCCGCGAGGGCGGGCCCGGACAGCGTGACCGGCTGACCACCGACGTCGGTGACTGCCGTCGACAGGCTCCAGGTGGGCACCTCGACCGTGACGTGCACCACCGCCTGGGCCGACTGGCCGTCCGTGTCGACGGTGCTGGCGGTCAGGGTGTGCTGGCCGGGGGTCGTCAGGGCCGCGGTCACCGGCCCCACGCCCTCGCCGAGGGACCCGTCGACGTCGCTCGACCAGCTGACGGGCAGGGTGCCGTCCTCCTCGTCGCTCGCGTCGGCCGTCAGGCGCGGTACGAGCACAGAGCCGAGGGGGATCGTCTGCCCCTCGGCGGGCCAGCTGATGGTCACCTCCGGAGCGTGATAGGCACTGGAGCCCTGGTGGTAGGTCTTGTCGATGAAGAGGTAGGGGCCCCAGTCCCACGAGGCGATGACGACGTCGAGCACGACCGAGGCACCCACCGCGACGCGGATCGCGTAGCGCACCGACGGCGTCGGGTCCGGCCCGCCGGTGAACGTCACCCAGCCGAGGCCGCGGACCTCGGGCCCGACGATCCCGTAGAACAGCATCCGGACGCGCAGGTCCCCGCCGACCGTCGCCCCCACGGGCCCGGTGGGCAGCTGGTGGTGGGAGTCGCTGTCTGCGTCGAAGCGCGCGTACGGCTCGAACCCGTCGTGGTAGCCGATCCCGACCGCGGCGCTGACGTTCTCCTGGGCGCCGAAGCCGACGTCGACCGCAAGCGTCCCGTCGATCTGCACCGAGACGACGATGACGGGCTCGAGGATCACCGGCAGCGGCCCGACCTGGAAGTAGATCGGGGTGAGGTACTCCTTGGCGAGCTGGTAGGAGCCGGCGAGGCCCGAGGCCGCCGCGGACACCGAGACCTCGAACTGCGCAGCCTGGTCCAGGTGGCAGCTCGCGTCGAACCACGCGCCGTCGGGGACGATGCCCTCTCAGTAGGTCAGCCCGCCGTCGACCCCGCAGCCGGCGCTGAAGTGCGCCACACCCGTGATGCGGACCCCGGGCACGGGCGTGACGTCGACGCCGTAGTGGAAGGCCAGGCCCTCGCCGAGCAGCGACGCCGGGGCGAGGGAGGTCCCGCCGCCGCCGGCCACGTCCGGCAGCCGGGTGACGCCGGGCGTGAGCTCGCTGGATGCGACCTGGTCGGCCGTGAACTGCTGCTCCACGCGGAACTCGCCCTGGGCAAGGGCGTCGCCGAGGGTGGCCTCCGACGCGAGAACGGCGTTCCCGTCGACCCTGTCGACCCGGACGAGGAACCCGGTCGGGGCGGCGGGGGAGACCCCGCTGACCAGGACGGTTCCGGGCCCGACGTCCGCGGGGACGGCGGCCATGTCGATGCGGAACTGGCACAGGGGCAGGGGGGTGGTGCGGCCCAGGCATGCGGGGCCGTTGAGGACCTCGACCGCGGTGAGCGCTTCGGCCTCGCCGGTGCTCAGCACCCGGGTCTCCGGCTGGAGCTCCGGCTCCAGCCCGAGCAGCGGGGGGAGCCCGTACTGCGAGGCGGGGTCGGCCTCGAAGGGCCAGCTCTCGGGGACGTCGGTGGGCGCGCCGTCGGGGGTGGAAGGCGTGGTGCTCGGGTCGGGTGTCGGGGGAGACGTGCAGCCGACCAGCGCGCTGGACAGCAGCCCGAGGACCGCGACGACGGCTACCAGCGTCCGGCTGGACATGGCGCCCACCCACAACTTCCCGCGCGGTTCGCCGCGGCCGCGGCGAACCCGCGTCTCCACGCTACGCCGGTGGGACCGGGCGCGGAGGGGGTTCGACGCCCGGCTGCATGAGCTTCGGGGACACGTCCCGCAGGGTCAGCGAGCGGGCCCCGGACAACGACGGCGACTGCGCCGCGCCGTTGATCCGACCCGGCCGGGCAGCGCGTCTGCTGCGACGGCGACCGGGCCGTCATCGAGGCCGTCCAGCGGGTGGCCGGCGCGCGCGGCGTACCCGTCGCCCGGGTGGCGATCGCACGGCTCCTGTGCCTGTTCGGGGGCTCACGCGTCCCGAGGGCTCACACCTCGCGTGGCACCCGTCGCAGGGTGACGTCGCGGATCGTCTGCCCGACGACGCTGCCGACGATGGCCGGGCCGTAGCGGTCGTGCTTCGCGTGGTGGGCCTCGTCGATCGCCGCGTGCGCCTGCGCCGGGGCGTCGGCGAAGGCGACGTCGCGCTCGACACCGCCCGCGCGGACCCGGCCGATCCGACCCAGCTCGTCGGCGGTGCAGGCCGTCATGGGTGTCCTCTCGGCGGGTGCGGGCGGCGACGGAGCCCGGGTCTCGCCCGCGAGGTCACGCCCCGGGTTCGCGTCCCGTCCATCACACGCCGTCGTGCCGCCGGGAGGAAGGCCCTGCCGAGACGGGTTCCACCAGTGCCTGCCGGGCGCGCGCACCCCCGTGGCGGTCTGCCATGGACAACCGTGCCGAGATCCGCGACTTCCTGGCCGCGCTCAGGGCCCGGCTCACCCCCACGCAGGCGGGGCTGCGGTCTACGGCACCCACCGCCGCGTCGCCGGGGTGCGCCCGAGCGTCCTGGCGATGCTCGTCGCCATGACCGGCACGCCGGCGGTGGTGCGCAACGACCGGCTGGACATCCTCGCGACCAACGCGCTGGGTCGTGCGCTGTACTCCGAGTTGAACCGCAACCCGTAGGGCATGGCGTTGTCGGACCTCGTCGGGCTCTCTCCACGCGCAGCGAGGAGTTCCGCACCCGGTGGGCCGCGCACAACGTCCACCTTCGCCGCGGCGGCGTCAAGCAGATCCAGCACCCCGTCGTCGGCCGGCTGGAGCTCATGGACGACATGCTCGAGCTGCCGGCCGACCCGGGGCTGACGATGCTCGTGTACACCGCGGAGCCCGGCAGCCCCAGCGCCGACGCCCTGACGCTGGCTCGCCAGCTGGGCCGCGACGCAGGAGCAGGCTGCCGACGTCGCCGTGCCGGCGGACGGGCGGAGCTGAGCGGCGTCGGATCGCTCAGCCGGCCGTGAGCAGGACGCATGCGGCGAGGGCCAGCACGATCCCGACCCCCTGGCTGCGCGACAGCCGCTCGCGGAGCACCACGCGGGCCAGCGCGATCGTGGCCAGGGGGTAGAGGCCGACCACGACGGCGACGACGCTCAGCTCGCCGTCGCCCAGGGCGAGCATGAGCAGCGCGTTCGCGACCCCGAGAACAAGACCGGCGCCTGCGGCGAGCAGCACCGTGCGCGACGTGCGATGGTGCGAGCCGGCCGCACCCTCGCCGCCGTCGAGCCAGGCGACCCGCACGCGGGTGCGAGGATGCGCGGCGAGACCGAGCAGCCCGGTCACCAGCAGGAGCAGACCGCTGGCGGTCTCGACGAGTGCTGGGCCGAGACCCGAGCCGCTCGGGGCGGCGTCCAGCGCGGCGATCGACATGCCAAGGCCCACGCCGGCGACGGTGGCCAGGACGAGTGCGCGCCGGCCGACCCGGTGCGGGTGGTCCTCGCGCGGGACACCGAGGAGCAGGGCCGCGACGATCGCGATGGCGACACCGCCCCAGCGGGGACCCGTGAGCCGCTCTCCGAGCAGGAGGGCGACGGCGACCGGGACGGCCGACTGGAGCATCGCGATGAACGGGGACAGCAGGCTGAGGGGGCCGGCGGCCAGCGCGGCATAGAAGGTCGCGAACCCGACCAGGGCGCTGACCCCCGCGACGACGCCAGCGAGCACGGACCCGGCCGTCCAGGCTCCCGGCACGAGCAGGACGCCCACGACGAGCGTGAGCGAGGCGACGAGGTAGGCGAGCGCCGTGACGACCAGGACCGGGGCCCGCCGGGCTGCGAGCGCGCCGAGGAAGTCCGAGACCCCGTAGAGCAGGCTCGAGGCCAGCGCGAGCACGACGACCAGCAGCACGTCGGCCACCCTAGGCGCGGCGAGCGCCCGAGGCCGGTCGGGGACCGGCAGGGCCGCGGCCTCGGCCGGTCCCACTACCGCCCGAGGTGTGCCCCCAACGCCCCGGCGTCGTCAGCCCCCGCGGATGTCAGGCTGCGCACAGAGCTGATCGCGCCGACGGTGAGGACCGCGCGCGCCACGCCAGCCGAGCACTCCACGGCGATCTGGTGCGCGGCGTCGATCCGTAGCGCCAGACCCCCCGTGGAACCCTCGTCCGCGGGGACCTCGGCGCAGGCTCGCGTGCAGCGTCTGCTGGCGGCGCGGCCGCAGGCCTCTGGTGGCGACCGAAGGTGGGCCACCCGTCGCTCCAGGTGACGTCGTCGGCGTAGGTCTCGCGGCCCAGCACGTGCCACTCCGGGCTCGAGCCGCGCGCGAAGCTCACCGCGTGCCCGCCCTCGGCGCCGCCCTCGGCGATGAGCAGGGACCACCACGAGCCGACCCGGTACAGGTGCGGCGCCTCGGGGAACGTGGCGCCGGTGCCGGACCACAGGTTCCGGCGTTCGGAGAGCACCTCCCCGCGCGCGAGGTCGACGGTGACCTGGACGATCCCCTCGGGGGTTCGCGGGCCGAAGCCCGCGAACGTCGGTGGCACACGCCGACGTCATCCGCCCACCGCGCCGGCCCGCGCGATCGCGCCGTAGACCGCCGCGCTCGGCTTCGGTGTGCGGGCGAAGGTGGTGCGGTCCACGGTGTGCAGCCCGAAGTGCTTCGCGTAGCCGAAGATCCACTCGAAGTTGTCCAGCAGCGTCCAGTGGCAGTAGCCGA
>NZ_DAORSQ010000134.1:0-2332 GCF_035443605.1 Actinotalea sp.
GCGCAACGTCGTCGACCGCTACCGCTACTGGACGGTCGAGGCGGTCGTCGCGGACCTGGACACCCGGCGCCACCCGTTCCACGTCGCGATCGAGAACTGGGCGCACGACCTCAACATCGGCTCCGTGGTGCGCACGGCCAACGCGTTCAACGCCGCGCAGGTGCACATCGTCGGGCGGCGGCGCTGGAACCGGCGCGGCGCGATGGTCACCGACCGCTACCAGCACGTGCGGCACCACCCGGAGGTCGCCGACCTGCTCGCCTGGGCCGCGACGGCCGGTCCGGCCGGCGGCGCGCTGCCCGTGCTCGGGGTGGACAACCTGCCGGGCTCGGTGCCGCTCGAGGGCTACCCGCTGCCGCGGGCCTGCGTGCTGCTGCTGGGCCAGGAGAGCGTGGGGCTGTCGGACGCCGCGCGGGCGGCGTGCGTCGACGTGCTGCACATCCGTCAGTTCGGCTCCACCCGGTCCATCAACGCCGGGGCCGCCGCGGCGATCGCGATGCACACCTGGGTGGCGCTGCACGCGTGAGCGGCCCGTCCGGGCCGGCCACCGCTACCCGACAGGGGCGGCCGGACGAGGTGCGAGAGGTCCCGCCACGGCGGAGGTGATCCGTGCCACGATGGGGGCGCTAGCACCCCACGGAACCGCAGGAGAAGCCATGGCTATCGCCACCCCCGAGGTCTACACCGAGATGCTGGACCGGGCGCGGGCGGGCAAGTTCGCCTACCCGGCCGTCAACATCACGTCGTCCCAGTCCGTCACGGCGGCCCTCCAGGGCTTCGCCGAGGCCGAGAGCGACGGCATCATCCAGGTGTCGGTCGGTGGCGCGGAGTACGCCTCCGGCTCGACGATCAAGGACCGCGTCGCCGGTTCGCTCGCCCTCGCGGCCTACGCCGCCGAGGTCGCGAAGAGCTACCCCATCACGGTCGCGCTGCACACCGACCACTGCGCGGCCAAGAACCTCGACTCGTGGGTCCGCCCGCTGCTCGCCATCGAGGCCGCCCAGGTCGCGGCCGGCAAGCTGCCGACGTTCCAGTCGCACATGTTCGACGGCTCGGACATCCCGCTGGCCGACAACCTGGTCATCGCGGCCGAGCTCCTCGAGCTCTCCGCGGCCGCCCGCACCATCCTCGAGATCGAGGTCGGCGTGGTCGGTGGCGAGGAGGACGGCCACACGGCCGAGATCAACGACAAGCTCTACACGACGATCGAGGACGGCCTGGCCACGGTCGCCGCGCTCGGCTCCGGCGAGAAGGGCCGCTACCTCACGGCCCTCACCTTCGGCAACGTGCACGGCGTCTACAAGCCCGGTGCGGTCAAGCTGCGCCCGGCCATCCTCAAGGAGATCCAGGACGCCGTCGGCGCCACCCTGGGCAAGACGAACCCGTTCGACCTCGTCTTCCACGGCGGCTCGGGCTCGACGGCAGAGGAGATCGCCGAGGCGGTCGACAACGGCGTCATCAAGATGAACATCGACACCGACACCCAGTACGCGTTCACGCGGCCGGTCGTCGACCACATGTTCAAGAACTACGACGGCGTGCTCAAGGTCGACGGCGAGGTGGGCAACAAGAAGGCCTACGACCCGCGCGCCTGGGGCAAGCTCGCCGAGGCCGGCATGGCCGCCCGACTGGTGGAGGCAGCGCAGCAGCTGCGCTCGGCCGGTCACAAGCTCTGAGCACCACCGCCTGACCGACGCCCGCCGCGCCCCCCGGGGCCGGCGGGCGTCGTGCGTCCCCCGCGGGTCAGGCGGCGGGGGTGGGGGGTGCCGGGGGGTCGTCGACCAGCTCCAGGAGCTCGCCGATCCGGGTGACCTCGAGCAGGAACCGCACCGTCTCCGGGGCGCGCAGGATCCGCACCGGCCGGGGGCTGCGGGAGGCGATCCGCGCGAGGAACGCGATCCCGGACGAGTCCATGAACGTCACGTGCTGGGCGTCGATGTCGATCGGCAGGCCCGCGGCCTCGGCGTCGGCGGTGGCCTCGGCGAGGTCGGCTGCGAGGTCTGCGTCCACCTCGCCCGAGAGCACCAGTCGGGTGCGCCCACCCTCGACGATGACGTGCACGGACGCGGGCTCGGACGCGGCGCCCGGGACGGGGAGCCCGGTCGGCGTGCGGCTGTTACCGTCTCGCACGTCACTCCTTCCAGGGGACCGAGGGCTCCTGCCGGCGGGCCGACCGGCGAGCCGGCGGGGCCGGTGCCTGCGAGGAACGCTAGACGATCGGAGGTGGGGATGGTCAAGGCCCCCGCGCCGTCCCCCGGGCCACCCGCCGACCCGCCGGTCGCGCACCTCCCGGCCGGGCCCACCGTCGGCCGTGCCGATCGCCCCACCGACC
>NZ_DAORSQ010000134.1:2432-5319 GCF_035443605.1 Actinotalea sp.
CCCTGCCGGCGGCCCCACCGACCGCCCTGCCGGCGCGCTCAGCGACCACCTCACCGACGCGCTCGCCGAGGTCCGCGACCGCGCCCTGCGAGCGACCGACGTCGCGTTCGTCATCACCGATGCGACGGCCCCGGGCTCGCCGATCCTGTGGGTCAACGACGCCTTCACGCGCACCACCGGGTACTCGCTCGACGAGGTCGTCGGGCGCAACCCCAACGTGCTGCACGGACCGGGGACGGACCGCGCCGAGACCGCGCGCCTCACGGCGGCGATCATCGCCGGGCGGCCGGCGACCGTGACGGTGCTCAACTACCGCCGCGACGGCACGCCGTTCTGGAACCAGGTGTCCGTCTCACCGGTGCCCGACGCGCACGGCACGGTGACCCACTGGGTGGGCATCCAGGTGGACGTCACCGACCAGGTGCTGCACGACGACGCCCAGCAGCAGTCGATCGAGGCCGAGCGGCGCGCGCGGGCGGGGCTCGCGCTGGTCTCGCAGGTCTCGGACCTGTTGAGCGACCTCGAGGACCCGTACGTGCTGCGCGAGATCGCCTCCCTGCTGCGGCACGAGGTGGTGGGCTGGGCCGGGTTCTTCGTGCAGGACGGCGGGCTGCGCGCCTCCCACGGGATCGACGTCGGGTTCCGCGAGCCGACGACGCCGCGCCGGCACGGCCCGGGCGCGGCGGGTCGCGAGCAGGCGCGCGCGGCCGATCCCGTCCAGGACCTGCTCGACGGCACGCTCGACGGCCCCATCGAGGTGGTCCTCGAGGCCGAGGCGATGGGCACCACCACCCGCCGCCTGGCCGATCACCTCATCGGTGCGCTGCGCCACCACCCCGTGCCGGTGGACGTCGTCGTCGTGCACGCGGTCGCCGGGCGGCGGCGCACCCAGGGCGTGCTCGTCACCGTGCCCCGCCGCGGCACGGGCCTGGCGGGGTTCGACGACAACGACCGCACGGTGCTGTACCTCGTGGTGCGCAGGGTGGGGATGGCGGTCGACAACGTGCGGCTGTACGCGCGCGAGCACCGCCTGGCCGAGACCCTTCAGCGCTCGATGCTCCCGGAGCAGGCGGAGGTCACGGGGCTGGACGTGTGGACCTACTACGCGCCGAGCTCCGGCCACGCCCAGGTGGGCGGGGACTGGTACGACGTGCTCCAGGTGGAGCCCGAGGGCGTGGTGGTGGTCATCGGGGACGTCGTGGGGCACGACGTCGAGGCCGCGGCGGCGATGGGTCAGCTGCGCTCCATCGTGCGCGCGTTCGCCTACGACGGCGCGGACCCGGGGGAGGTGCTCAACCGCGTGGACCAGCTGGTCGCCGGGATGCGGATCCCGCGGTCGGCCAGCCTGGTGCTCGTGACGATGCTGCCGACGGACGGCGGCTGGACGATGCGCTACTCCCGCGCCGGTCACCTGCCGCCGCTCGTCGCGCACGCGGGTGAGGTCGGCCAGCTGTCCGACGCCGCCGGGCCGATGATCGGGTTCGGCTCGGGGGGCCGCTCCAGCGGGACGCACGCGATGGTCCCCGGTGACGTGCTCGTGCTCTACACCGACGGCCTCATCGAGCGCCGCGACCGCACGCTGCGTGCCGGGCTCGACGAGCTCGTCGACGCGATGGCGACGGTCGGTCCGGTCGAGGCCGCCGGGGTGGGTGAGGAGCTGCTGTCGCGGCTCGCCGACGCGCCAGAGGACGACATCGCGGTCGTCGTCGTGCGGGTGCCGGACCCGGGCGCCGACCTGTCGGCCGGGTCGCCGAGCCCGCGGCGCCGACGGTGGTCCATGCCCAGCGAGCCGGGTTCGATCGGCCGGGCCCGGCAGGCCGTCGTGCGCACGTGCGCGGCCTGGGGCATCCCGGGGGTCGCGAGCGCGGAGCTGGTGGTCAGCGAGCTGGTCGCCAACGCGGTGCTGCACGGGTGGGGGCACGTGGTGCTGCGGCTGCTCGACACCGGCGAGGGCCTACGGATCGAGGTCGAGGACGCCAACCCCGCGCCGCCGGTGACCACGGACGGTCACCCGGGGCGCGTAGGCGGCTTCGGGATGCGGATCGTCGAACGCCTGGCCGACTGGGGCTGGCGGCCGTCGGGCACGGGCAAGCTGGTGTGGGCCAGGGTGCGGCCGGTCGACTTCACGGTGCCGCCGCAGCGCTGAGGTGGGCCGCGGCGTGAGCGCTCACAGGTCGGGCGGGCAGAGGTGGTCGCGGTCGATGCGGAACATGGGCAGGGCGCCGCAGACCTCGAGGACGAAGAGCTCCCGCTCGTCGCAGCCGCGCAGCACCGTGGCCCCGCCGCGCTTGCGGCCGGCGTCCGCAAGGGACATGAGGAACGCCGCCCCCGTGGAGTCCATGAAGGTCACCCGGCACATGTCGATGACCAGCAGCTGGCGCCGCAGACCCGTGACCCGGGCGGCGACCTCGGGGAACTGCTCCCGCTCGGCGAGGTCGAGGTCGCCCGAGATCACCAGTGTCGCCGTGGCCGGCGACATCGAGACTTCGATCATGGGCGGGGCTCCTCGCGGCGCTCGGGGCGTTCCCGGGTGCCGCGCTCGACTGTATCCACGGGTGCTGCGGGCCGCACGGCGGGGCGCGGGTGACGCCCGGCACCGGTCGTCCAGCGTGCGGCCCGGCCCGCGCCGCACCCGTCGCCCGCGATAGCCTCGTGCGGGCCGTTCACCGCCGCGACGGCGGGCGGGCACCCACCCGCGGGTCAGCAAGAGGTCAGCAGCAGGTCAGCAGCAGGGAAAGAGGAGACATGCCAGCCGTCGTCGTGCTCGGCGCCCAGTGGGGCGACGAGGGCAAGGGCAAGGCCACCGACCAGCTCGGTGCCCGCGTCGACTACGTCGTCAAGTTCAACGGCGGCAACAACGCGGGGCACACCGTCGTCATCGGCGACG
>NZ_DAORSQ010000135.1:0-5309 GCF_035443605.1 Actinotalea sp.
CCTGGACGTCGCGCCCATCACCATCGGCGACGACTGCCAGATCGGGCCCAACGTCCAGCTGCTCACCCCCATCCACCCCACCGAGCCCGGGCCCCGGCGGGACAAGGTCGAGGCAGCGGCCGCCATCACCCTGGGCGACAACGTGTGGCTCGGCGGTGGGGTCATCGTGCTGCCCGGCGTGAGCATCGGCGACGACACCGTGGTGGGCGCGGGCTCCGTGGTGACCAAGGACCTGCCGGCGGGTGTCGTGGCCGTCGGCAACCCCGCCCGCGTCATCCGCCACCTGTGACGGCGCGGTGAGCCGCCTGCCCGCCGTCGGCATCATCCAGCCGCGGGACCTGCCCGCCCACCGGCTCGTGGGGTTCGCCCGCCGGGTCGAGGAGCTGGGGTTCGCCGAGCTGTGGGTGGTCGAGGACCTGGGGTTCCACGGCGGGTTCGCCCAGGCGGCCACGGCCCTGGCGGTCACCGAGCGGATCGGCGTGGCGCTCGGCATCGTGCCCGCGGCGGCGCGCCACCCCGTCTTCCTCGCGATGGAGGCCGCCACCCTGGCAGCCCTGCACCCGGGCCGGCTCACGATCGGGATCGGGCACGGCATGCCCGGCTGGCTCCGCTCGGTCGGTGCGTGGCCCGCGAGCCCGCTCGGGCTGCTGGAGGAGACCACGACCACCGTCCGGGACCTGCTGCACGGCCGCGAGGTGCGCACCGAGGGCCGGTACGTCCGGATCGACGGCGTGCGGCTGGCGGCCCCGCCCGAGCGGGTCCCACCGGTGGTGCTCGGCGTGCGTGGCCCACGGTCGCTCGCGCTGTCGGGCCGCGTCGCCGACGGGACCGTGCTCGCCGAGCCGGTGACGCCCGCCTACCTCGCGGCGGCGCGCCACCAGATCGCGGCACCCGGGCCGCACCCGATCGCGGCGTTCACCCCCGCTGCGGTCGACGACGACATCGACCGTGCCCGCGCCGCCGTGCTGCCGGTCCTGGCGTGGGTGGGGGAGGCCGACGTCGCGCCGCACCTCGTCGACCTGCCGTTCGCCGCCGAGCTCGCGGACCTGCGAGCACGCAGCGCCGACCCGCGGGCGTTCGCCGCCGCCCTGCCGGCCGACTGGGTGGACCAGCTCGCCGTGGTCGGGACCCCCGCGGTGGCGCGCGCACGGCTGGCGTCGCTGGGCGCCGCGGGTGCGTCGACCGTGGTGCTCGCGCCCGTGGGGCCGGACCCGTTCGCGGCCCTCGAGTCCCTCGCGGCGGTGCTGTGACGGGCTCGCCCGACGGGTCCACCGGCGCTCCGCCCCCCGGCGGGCGGCCGGCGCTGGCCCGCCGGCTCGGCACGGGTGACGCGGTGGTCCTCGGCCTGGGCTCGATGCTCGGCGCGGGCGTCTTCGTCGTGTTCGGCCCCGCCGCGCGGGCCGCGGGGTCCGCGCTGCTGCTCGGGCTGGGGGTCGCGGCGGCGGTCGCGTACGCGAATGCGACCGCGTCGGCCCAGCTCGCCGCCCAGTACCCGACCTCCGGCGGCACGTACGTCTACGGGCGCGAGCGCCTGGGACCGTGGTGGGGGTTCGTGGCCGGGTGGGGCTTCGTCGTCGGCAAGACGGCGTCGCTCGCCGCGATGGCGATGACGTTCGCCGCCTACGTCGTCCCCGCGGCGTGGCAGCGTCCCGCGGCCGTCGGTGCGGTCGTCGCGCTCGCCGCGATCGGCTACCGCGGCGTGACGCGGACGGCCCGTGCGACGGGGGTCCTCGTGGCTGTGGTGCTGGCCGTGCTCGGTGCGGTGGTCGTGGCGGGGCTGCTCGGCGGTCCGGCGGTCGCGGCCGGGGCTGCGACGGGAGCGGGGGGCGGCTGGTACGGCGTCCTGCAGGCCGCCGGGCTGCTCTTCTTCGCGTTCGCGGGGTACGCGCGGGTGGCCACCCTGGGCGAAGAGGTCCGCGACCCCGCCCGCACCATCCCGCGGGCGATCGGGATCGCCCTGGGCCTGGCCACGGGCGTCTACCTGCTCGTCGGGGCCACGTTGCTGGCCGCGCTCGGGCCGCGCGCGCTCGCGGGCAGCACCGAGCCGCTGGTCGACGCGGTCGTCGCGAGCGGCTGGGTGTGGGCCGTCCCGCTGGTGCGCGTCGCCGCGGCTGCCGCCGCGCTCGGAGCCCTCCTCGCGCTGCTTGCGGGCGTGGGCCGCACCACCCTGGCGATGGCCCGCACGGGGGACCTGCCGGGCTGGCTGGCCGCCGTCCACCCCGTCCACCGCACGCCGCACCACGCGGAGCTGGCGGTCGCCGCCGCGGTGGTGCTGCTCGTCGCCACCGTCGACCTGCGCGGGGTCATCGGGTTCTCGTCGTTCGGCGTGCTCGTCTACTACCTCGTGGCCAACCTCGCGGCCGCCACCCAGGACGGCGCGCACCGCCGGTCGCCGCGCGTGCTCCAGGTGCTCGGTGCCGTCGGGTGCACGGTGCTCGCGGCGACGCTGCCGCTCGCGGCCGTGCTGACCGGCCTGGCGATCCTCGCCGTGGGTGTCGGCACGCGGGCGCTAGGGTCGGCCCGGAGGTGACGATGGCCAACATCGACCTGAACTGCGACGTCGGCGAGTCGTTCGGCTCGTGGCGGATGGGCGACGACGAGGCGCTCATCGGCCTGGTGTCGAGCGCGAGCGTCGCCTGCGGGTTCCACGCGGGTGACGCGGTCACCGCCCACGCCACGTGCGTGACCGCCGCGGCGGCCGGGGTCACGGTGGGCGCGCACGTCGGCTACCGCGACCTGGCGGGCTTCGGCCGCCGGTTCCTCGACGTCGACCCTCGCGAGCTCACGGCGGAGGTGGTCTACCAGGTCGGCGCGCTCGCGGCGCTCGCGGCGGTCGCGGGCACGTCCGTGCGGTACGTCAAGCCGCACGGCGGGCTCTACAACGCGCTGGTCCACCACGAGGAGCAGGCGGCGGCCGTCGTGCTGGCCGTCCGGTCGGTCGACCCGGGGCTGGCGCTGCTGGTGCTGCCGGGCAGCGTCGTCGCGCGGCAGGCGGCCGCCGCGGGGGTGCGCACCGTGGTGGAGGCGTTCGCGGACCGGGCCTACCTGCCGGACGGCTCGCTGGTGCCGCGGTCCGTGCCCGGCGCCGTGCTGCACGACGCCGAGGCCATCGCCCGGCGGGTGGTGCGGATGGTGGTCGAGGGTCGGGTGACCGCGATCGACGGGACCGAGCTCACGCTGCGCCCGCAGAGCGTGTGCGTCCACGGGGACACCCCCGGTGCGGTCGCGATCGCCACGGCCGTGCGCGGCGCCCTGGACGCGGCGGGTGTGCGGGTGACGAGCGCCCTGTGAGCCGACGGGTCGCACCGGTGGGGCGGCGCGCCCTGCTGGTCGACTGCGCCGACCTGGCGCAGGCCCTGGCGCTGGCGGGCGGCCTGCAGCGGTCGCCGCTGCCCGGTCAGGTCGACGTGCGGGTCGGTGCCTGCACGGTGCTGATCCGGTACGTCGATGCCGCGGCGGCGACCGCGGCCGTCGCCGCCCTGGCCGACCACGCCCCGGAACCTCTCGCGGTCCCGGCCGCGGGCCGCACGGTGCGCCTGGAGGTCGTCTATGACGGCGCGGACCTCGACGAGGTCGCCGCGCTCACCGGGCGCAGCGCGCACGCGGTCGTGGCCCAGCACACCGGCCAGTCGTGGACGGCGGCCTTCGGCGGTTTCGCGCCGGGGTTCGTCTACCTCAGCGGCCGGGGCCCGGCGGTGCCGCGCCGCGCGAGCCCGCGCACGCGCGTCCCCGCCGGCGCGGTCGGCCTGGCGGGGGAGTTCTCTGCCGTCTACCCGCGGGCCTCGCCCGGCGGCTGGCAGCTGCTCGGACGCACCGCAGCCGTGCTGTGGGACGTCGACCGTGACCCGCCGGCGCTGGTCGCCCCCGGCGACCTGGTGCGGTTCGTCGCGGTCCGCGAGGCGGTCGGGCTCGTCGCGGGCGCCGGCACGACGGCCGACGCGACCGCCGACGCGACGGCCGACGCGACCGCCGGCATGGGCGGCCCGGTGGACGAGCCGGGGAGCACTCCCGCGGGTCCCGGTCCGGGCGGGCGGCTCCTGGTGGTCGACCCCGGCCCGCTGAGCCTCGTCGAGGACCTCGGGCGGCCCGGGCTGGAGGCGGTGGGGGTCCCCGGCTCCGGCGCGGCCGACCGGGGTGCCGCGGTCCGGGCCAACCGCCTGGTGGGCAACCCCCCGGGCGCGGCCCTGGTCGAGACCCTCGGCCACCTCGCCCTGCGGGCGGTCGCCGACCAGGTGCTCGTCGTCACCGGGCCGCCCGGGCCGGTGACCGTGCACCGCGACGGCGCGGTCGCGGACCAGGGCGTCGGCGCCCCGTTCGCCGTACCGGACGGCGCCGAGGTGCACGTCGGGCCCCCGACGGCCGGGCTGCGTCGCTACGTGGCCGTGCGGGGCGGGCTGGACGTGCGCCTCGCGCTCGGCAGCAGCGCGGCCGACGTGCTGAGCGGGCTCGGTCCGCCGCGCCTGGCCCGTGGCTCGGCGCTCGATGTCGCCCCGCCACGGGACGCCGCCGTCGTCGGGCTTCCCGAGCACGCCGAGCCCTGGCCGGAGGGCCCGCTCGAGGTGCCGGTGGTGCTCGGCCCGCGCGCGGACTGGTTCACCGCCGCGAGCGTGGCCGACCTGTGCGCCGCGACCTGGCGCGTCACGGAGCGCTCGGACCGCGTCGGGGTGCGCCTGGCGGGGCCGCGGATCCAGCGCGACCCCCGCCCCGGGGTGGCCGGGGCCGAGCTCCCGAGCGAGCCGATGGTGGCCGGTGCGGTGCAGGTGCCACCGTCGGGCGAGCCGGTGGTGCTGCTCGTCGACCACCCGGTGACGGGCGGTTACCCGGTGGTCGCGGTGGTCGTCGAACCCGGGCTGGACCTCCTGGCCCAGGCCCGCCCCGGGCAGGAGGTCGTGCTGCGCCCCGTCGAGGGGCCCGTGCCGGACGCGGGTGCCGCCCGGGGGTCGGCGTGAGCAGACCCCCGATCAGGCGTCCTGCGTCGCCCGCTCCCGCTGCGGGGACGACACTGCCTCGGGCTGCTCGCTGAGCAGCCACTCGATCGCCTCGGTCGCCGTCCACCCGTCGGGGTGCGCGTCGATGAGCCGGTGGGCGCCGCCGAGGTCGGCCCCGAGCGTGAGGAGCGGCTCCTCGGTGTAGCCGTCGGCGCGCGTCTGGCCCAGGCCGACGTCGGCGGCGAGCGCGTTGCACAGGCATGCGCGCCCGACGGTCTCCGCCAGGTCCCCGCCCTTGCGCTCGTACGTGCCCGTCGGCTCGGCCGGGCAGTGGTAGCCGATCGCCCCGGTGGTGCGGACGTACGGCGTGCGCAGGTAGCC
>NZ_DAORSQ010000136.1:0-5298 GCF_035443605.1 Actinotalea sp.
CCGGCCAGCTCGACCGTCGCCTGGGCGAGCACGTCCGCGATGACGGCGGTGGCCCGCGACTGCGCCGCCGCGCGCCGCGACGTCATCGCCGCGCGAGCCTCCTGCCCCTCCTCGGTCGTCGGATGCGCTCGGGCGTCGAGCACCTCGCCGGCGGCCACGAGGTCGAGGACGGCCGCGCGCAGCTCGTCGCCGCGGACCTTGCCGAGGTGGACGAACACCACCGGGGAGTCCTGCCCGGCGCCTCGGGCGAGCTCGCCGAACTGCTTGCGGGTCACGCCGTCCCACTCCGAGCGCACCCAGACCGGGATCGCCGCCACGACCTGGGGCTCGGTCTCGCCGGTCTGGAGCGCGACCGCCCGCTGCTCCTTGACCTTCCCCTGCGGCACCCTGGCCGGCAGGTAGGTCAGCACGGCCTCCCGCAGCATCCGGTCACGCTCGGCCGCCTGGGCCGCCGCGTCCGCCGCGAGGGCAGCGCGCCGGCGTCCGTAGTCCTGGTCCCACTCCCGACCCTCGGCGGTCTGGAGCCGGTACTCCGCGCCGTGCTGCTGGACCACACCCTCGTGTGCGAGGGCAGCGAGCAGCTCCGGCACCCGTGCCCGCAAACGGTGCCCGTCGTGCTCGACGTCCTCGACGAGGAGGTCGGCGAGGTGCTCGGCGGTCGGGCGCACCCCGGTGTCCGCGGGCCCCTCGGTGGGGAGCAGCGAGATGAGGTGGATCAACCCCAGGATGCGGGCGCGCAGGGCGCCGTCGTCCGGGTGGGCGGCCTGGTCGGCGATCAGCTGCTGGGTCTCCTTGAGCAGGCGCCCGGACTGGTTGAGGTCGGAGTGCTTCTCGTCGTAGAGGAAGTCCGCGCCCACGACCGTGCCCACCGGACGCCCGGCGGCCCGCCGGTTCGCCTCGTGCACCACGCGCAGCTGCGAGCGCAGCTGACCCGCCCGGCCGCCGGCGTCGGCGACCCGGAGCACCTGCTCCCAGAACCGCCGTCGGGCGGGCAGCAGCGGGTAGTCGGCGAGCAGCACCCCGTCGTCCGACGGGCGGTGCGCGATCCGGGACCCTGCGAGCTCGCGGCTGATCTCGCCCTTGGCCCGCTCGATCACGGCCGCCAGCTCGGGTGTGCGCGCGGGCTCCTTCTGCAGCAGCACGCGGCGGACCACCTGGTCGACGTCCTGGTTCTCCAGGTGGGTCTTCACGCTGAACCGGTCCTGGAGCTTCTGGAGCACCGGGGTCGAGGTGAGGTCCTGCTGACCCGTCGCGACCAGCAGGACGCGCCCCTCGAACTCCGCCGACACGGCCTGGACGACGTGCTGCACGGCCATCGCGCGGTCCGGGTCGTCGTTGATGTACTGCTGGACCTCGTCGAGAACCACGAGCGTCGGCGGCACGACGCCCCCACCGACGCCGGTGAGCACCCGACGCAGCAGCTCGACCGTGTCGGCGACGCTCACCGAGGGCTGGTCCGGGAACTGGGCCTTGAACTGCTGGAGGAGGTCCGCCGGGGTGGTCGCGAGCGCGGGCCGCTGGTCGAGGACCGCCTGCGCGAGCGGCACCGAGAGGTGGAACCCGGCAATCGCCCGGTCGACGTCGCGCCCCTGGGACTCGAGCGCGGCGACGACCGCGTCCTCGATGCCCTCGTCCCGCAACCACAGCCGCAGGCGAGCGGGGGCGACCTTGTCCGGGAGCCCCGCCGCGCGCAGCACGATCGCGAGGAACGCGAGGTTCAGCTGCTCGACGTTGGCCGTGTCCAGCGTGCCTGCCGCGGACCAGGGCGCGGCGCCGATCCGCCGGGCCGCGGTGCTGAGCTCTCGCAGGCTGTCCGAGATCGAACCGCCCACGGTGGCCAGCCCCCGCGCCGTGGACGCGTCGGGCAGCGCCTGGTCCCGCCACAGGTGCTCCAGGACCCGGACGAGGTGCGACTTGCCGCTGCCGTAGAAGCCGCTGACCCACACGGCCGGCTGCGTGGCGCGGGGCAGATGGCTCAGATAGGTGTCGAGGATCCGCTGGAGCCCGCGCTCGTACTCGCCCTCGCAGACGAAGCTGGTGAGCTCGTACCGCAGGACGGCCCACTCCCGCTCCGTGCGCAGCGGCGTGATCTTGGACACGCCATCATTGGGGATGACGTAGTCGAGCGGGTCCTTGACGAACAGCTCGCGGTTGAGGGTCACGGGAGGTCCTTCGTGGCGGTGATGGCGACCGCGCGGTAGTTGAAGCCGTCACGGGCGTCGAGCAGGCGGTAGCTGTGGGTGGTGGACTCGTGGCGGCCGGGGAAGAGCACGAGGAGCCGGCCGCGGACGTCGTCGTCGACGGCCTCGACGAGGCGGCTCGCGCGCACGAACGGGAACAGGGACCCCGTCCCCACGACGGCGACGACGGTCTGGGGGTCGACCGCGGGCGCGGTCAGGGCGGCCCGCACCCGAGCGGCGACCGTCTCGTCGAGGTCGTCGAGGAGCGCGGAGGTCAGGTCGGACGGGTCCGCGACGAAGGCCTCGGCGTACTCGTGGTGGGCGAGCCAGGTGCCGACCACGTCGGTGATGTCGACCTGGACCCACGCGTGGCCGGCCTGCTGGGTCACCAGGGCGAGCTGGTCCAGGCGCGCCCGGACCCGGCGCTCCTCGGTGGGTGGGTAGACGAGCATCCAGACCCGCTCGGCCGGCGAGAGGTTGGTGCGCCAGGGCAGCCGCAGGTGCGCCGCGTAGGCGTCCACCAGGTCCGAGACCAGGCTCATGAGGAGCCACCGGTGAGCGGTCGGACGTCGACCTCGAGCACGGTCCCGGCCGACCTGACGTCGATCAGACCTCGACGATGGGCCGCGTCGAGCGCGGAGCGGCGCTCGTCGTCGGCGAGGTCGAGCAGGGCGAACCACGGCGAGTCGAGCAACGGCAGACCACGGAGGCCTGCGAGGTGACCGAGCAGGAGCGCGTACGCCACGGCGCCGGGACGCGCCTCGACCCGGGTGCGGTGCTTGACCTGTCGGCCCGTGAGGTGGCCGGTCTGGGACCAGCTGGCGGCGACATTGCGACCGACCTTCGCGAGCGTCGAGGCCCCCAGCCCTCCGGGCCCGGACGCCGCCACCGCCTCGGCGAGGTCGACCGAGGTCACGACTGCGCCGACCCGCGCACCGGCGACAACCGGCCAGGACGCGCGGAACAGCTCGTCGCGAGCGAGGGCGAGCATCCCGGCAACGAGGGGAAGTGCCGCGGGGTCGTCCGCGTGCACGAGGCGCAGGGCGCTGAACTCGAGGCGGTCGGCGTCGAGCAGGTAGAGCTCGCGGAGGTGGCGCAGGACCCGCCGCCGCCCCTCGTACGTCGGGCGGCCAAGGGCGTTGTCCACGATCGCCGCGTGCCGGTAGGAGTCGAAGGGTACGTCCGCGGGGACGGCAGCGAGCAGCTCGGCGAGGTGCCCGACCGCGATCGTGTGGCTCGCCGTCGTGCGCACCGCCGCGAGCGGTGGCTCATGGGTGCGCCGCGGGCGGGTCGAGTCCGTCACGTCACCCCCTGCGCTGGCGCCAACGACGCACTGCTGCACCTTGTTTAGCTGGCCATCTTTACGTGGCTGACAGTAGCGCGCAGCGCCGACACGGTGGACCGGTGCCGATCGACCCTCTGCCGCGTGCTCACCACGCCGCAGCGCTCGGTAGGCGACTCCGTGAGCTGCGGGTCGATCTCGACCTCTCGCAGGAGGAGGTCGCCCACCGGGCCGGGATCAGTCGCAACCAGTACCAGCTCATCGAGCGCGGGCTGTCCAACCGCGAGTCCGCGACACCGGCGAACCCGCGCCTCTCGACCCTCGTGGCCCTCTGCGACGCCCTCGATACCTCCGTGACCGACCTCGTCGTCGACGTCTTCGGCCCGCCACGCGGCCTTCGGGTCGAGGTCTCGGCGACGCTGCACGGCACGACTCCCTGACGGCAGGTCGACACGCCCCAGGTGTCGCCCCGGCGCCCTAGGTTGGTCCCATGCTCGCCGCGTTCGCCGCCCGGCTCGACCCCACCGATCCCGTCGCCGCGCTCGAGGTCGGTGAGCGGCCGGACGCCGCGCCGCCCGCGGGTCGCGGGCTCGACTGGTCCGTCGTCGAGGTCCGCGCCGCCACGCTCAACCACCACGACCTGTGGTCCCTGCGCGGCGTCGGTCTGCCGGCGGAGCGCCTGCCGATGATCCTGGGCACCGATGCCGCCGGGATCGGACCGGACGGTGCCGAGGTGGTCGTCTACCCCGTCGTCGGCGCGACCGGGCACGGCGTCGGACCCGCCGAGCAGCGCTCCATCCTGTCCGAGCGGTACCCCGGCACGCTGGCCGAGCGGGTCGCGGTCCCCACGTGGAACCTCGTGCCGAAGCCCCCGGAGCTGACCTTCGCCGAGGCCGCATGCGCCGGGACGGCGTGGCTCACGGCCTACCGGATGCTCTTCACCACCGCAGCGCTGCGCCCCGGGGACCGCGTGCTCGTCCAGGGCGTCGGCGGGGGCGTGGCCTCCGCCGCCATCACCCTCGGCGCGGCCGCCGGGCTGGAGGTCGTGGCGACCAGCCGCGACGCCGCCAAGCGGGAGCTGGCCCTGGCGCTGGGCGCCGTCGCCGCCCTCGCCCCCGGCGAGCGGCCGCCGTTCCGGGTCGACGCCGTCATCGAGACCGTCGGCGCGGCGACGTGGTCGCCCTCGGTCAAGGCCCTGCGTCCCGGCGGGACCATCGTCGTCGCCGGGGCCACGAGCGGCGACCAGCCCGGGGCGGAGCTGACCCGGGTCTTCTTCACCGAGCTGCGCGTGCTCGGCGCCACGATGGGCAGCCGGGACGAGCTCGTCGCCCTGCTGCGCTTCCTGGTCCGCAGCGGCGCTCGCCCCACGATCGACTCGACGTTCACCCTGGGCGACGCCCGCTCAGCGGTCGCGCGGCTCGCCTCCGGGGCGCAGGCGGGCAAGGTCGTGGTGACCCCGTGAGCGCCCCCGACGAGGGCGGGAGCACCCGGTGAGCCCCACCCGCAGCCCGTGGTCCGCCGACATCCTGGGTCCCGGCTACCAGGCCCGCACCCTCTCGCTCGAGGACGACGACGAGGGCGCCGTCGTCGCCACGGTCGTGCGCTACCGCCCGCCGACGCCCGAGCCCGTCCGCCCGGTCCGCGCGATCCTCTACGTCCACGGCTGGAGCGACTACTTCTTCCAGACCGGCCTCGCGGAGTACTGGCACTCCCAGGGTGCCGCGTTCTACGCGCTCGACCTGCGCAAGTACGGCCGCAGCCTGCGCGAGCACCAGACGCCCAACTACGTCGACGACCTCGCCACCTACGACGAGGAGCTCGACGCCGCCGTCGCGA
>NZ_DAORSQ010000137.1:0-5200 GCF_035443605.1 Actinotalea sp.
CGCCCGGCGGCCTCGGCCCTCAGCAGCCACGCGACGCCGCCGGCCCCCAGCAGAGCGCTCGACGCGACGAAGAGGAGGAGCTCCTTGGCATCCCAGAGGCGGGCCATGCCCCCATCCTCGTCTCCGCACGGGTGGGAGGGAACGGACCGACGGCCCGGTCGGGGGCGGTGGCGCGCCGGTCAGGCTGCGGGCAGCCCCGCCTCGAGGAGTGCCACGAGCTCCGGGTCGTCCGGGGCGACGTTCGAGCGGAAGCGGCGGGCCTGCCCCGCGGGCGTGACGAGGAACTTCTCGAAGTTCCAGCGCACCTTGCCCGCGGCCCCCGAGCCGTCCGGCACCGCGGCGAGGGCGGCGTACAGGGGGTGCCGACGGCGGCCGTTGACCGTGACCTTCTCGAACATCGGGAACGTCACGCCGTACGTCGTGGAGCAGAACTCGGCGATGGACGCGGCACTGCCGAGCTCCTGGAGGAACTGGTTGCTGGGGAACCCCAGCACGCTGAACCCGCGGTCGCCGTAGCGCTGCTGGAGCGCCTCGAGCTGGGCGTACTGCGACGTGAACCCGCACCGCGAGGCGACGTTGACGACGAGGACCACCTGGTGGGCGTACGCGTCGAACGTCGTGCTGCGGCCGTCGAGGGTGGTCAGGGCGATGCCGCGGAGGTCCATGGGGAGGACAACACCACCGGCGCCGCTGGTAGTCCGGCGTCCGGCGTCCGTCGCGCGGCACGAGGCGGCAGGATGGGACGATGACCGCCTCGACGCACGAGCCGCTGCCCTACCAGGACCCGGCGCTGCCGGCCGACGCCCGCGTGGCGGATCTGCTGGGCCGGATGACGTTGCGGGAGAAGGTGGGGCAGATGCTCCAGCTCGACGCGCGGGGGGACCTGGCGGACATCGTCACGGTCAAGGGTGCTGGGTCGATCCTGCACACCTCGCCGGCGGGGATGGCGGAGGCGATCGAACGGGCGGCGGGCACCCGCCTGGGGATCCCGCTGCTCATGGCGGACGACGCGATCCATGGGCACTCGTTCTGGCCGGGCGCGACGATCTTCGGCACGCAGCTGGCGATGGCGTGCTCGTGGGACCCGGACCTGGTGGAGCGTGGGGCGCGGGCCGCTGCGGTGGAGATTGCGGCGACCGGGCTGCACTGGACGTTCTCCCCGGTGCTGTGCATCGCGCGGGACCTGCGGTGGGGTCGGGTGGACGAGACGTTCGGGGAGGACCCGTACCTGCTGGGGGAGCTGGGCGCGGCGATGATCCGGGGGTACCAGGGCGACGGGCTGGAGGATCCGACTGCGGTGCTGGCGTGCGCGAAGCACTTCGCGGGGTACTCCCAGACGCAGGGTGGGCGTGATGCGAGCGAGGCGGACCTGTCGCGTCGGGCGTTGCGGTCGTGGTTCCTGCCGCCGTTCGAGCGGGCCGCGCGGGCGGGGTGCCGCACGTTCATGCTGGGGTACCAGGCGATGGACGGGGTGCCGATCACGGCGAACCGGTGGTTGCTGGACGAGGTGCTGCGGGGGGAGTGGGGGTTCACCGGGACGTTGGTGACCGACTGGGACAACGTGGGCCGGATGGTCTGGGAGCAGAAGGTCTGCGCCGATGACGTCGAGGCTGCCACGGTGGCGGTGCGGGCGGGCAACCACCTGGTGATGACGACGCCGCAGTTCTTCGAGGGTGCGCTCGCGGCGGTCGCGCAGGGGCGGCTGGCCGAGGCGCAGATCGACGAGGCCGTGGCGCGGATCCTGCGGCTGAAGGTCGAGCTGGGGTTGTTCGAGGACCCGCGCGCGCCGGACGTCGCGCGCCAGGCGCAGGTGATCGGGTGCGCCGCGCACGCGGACCTCAACCTGGAGCTGGCGCGTCGGTCGTTGGTGCTCCTGACCAACGACGGCCTGCTGCCGCTGGACGGCGGGCTGGTGGCGGGGGCGGACGGTCGGGCGATCGGCGACGGCCCGGTGCGCACGGTCGCGGTGCTCGGGCCGAATGCTGACGACCAGCACGCCCAGCTGGGCGACTGGGCCGGTGCGTCGGGGCAGGTGCCGTGGATGGCCGAGGGCCACCCGCGCCACCTCACCGAGACCGTGCTCGACGGGGTGCGGGCCGTGGTCCCGGCGGGCTGGACGGTCACCCACGCCCGTGGCGCGGAGATCGGCACCCTGGTCCCCGACCCCGAGGGGGACACCTACCCCGACGGGCAGCCCCGCCCGCCGGTCTTCGCACCCGTCGGGGCGGACCCGGTGCTGCTGGCCCAGGCGGTCGAGGCCGCGCGCGCTGCGGACGTGGCCGTGGTGGTGCTGGGCGACACCGTCGCGCTGACCGGTGAGGGCCGCTCGACCGCGACCCTGGAGCTGCAGGGTGGTCAGGTCGCGCTGCTCGACGCCGTCGTGGCGACCGGGACCCCGGTCGTCCTGGTGCTGGTCCACTCCAAGCCGGCGGTGCTGCCGGCCTCGGCGCTGGCGGCCGCTTCCCTGGTCGAGGCGTTCAACCCGGGGATGCGCGGAGGTCGGGCGATCGGCGAGCTGCTCGTCGGGCTGATCGAGCCGACGGGACGGCTGCCGATCTCGGTGCCGCGGCACGTGGGTCAGCAGCCGGTGTTCTACAACCAGGTCCGCGGTCAGCACGGCAACCGGTACGCGGACCTGACCCAGGACCCCCTGTTCGTCTTCGGTGAGGGCCTGAGCTATACGCGTGTCGAGTACGGCGACCTGACGGTCCGCGACGCCCAGGTCCCGGCCGACGGGACCGTGCACGCCCAGGTCACGCTGACGAACACCGGGACCCGCCCGGCGCTGGAGACCGTCCAGGTCTACGTGTCCGACCTGGTCACCAGCGTCACGTGGGCCGAGCGCGAGCTCAAGGCGTTCCGTCAGGTCGCCGTGGCTCCCGGCACCAGCGTGGTCGTCGACCTGGAGGTGCCCGCGGCCGTGTGCACCCTCGTCGACGCCGAGGGCCACCGGGTGGTCGAACCCGGCGCCTTCGACCTCCTCGTCGGCCCCAGCTCGCGCGGTTCCGACCTCCTCGCGGCCGGGTTCACCATCGCCGGACCTGCCACCCGCTGACGTCAGACGGCCTGGAAGGACCGGCGCGCCAGGCCCAGCCAGAAGCCGTCGATGGTCGTCGTGACGGGCGCCTGCGCGTCGGCCGCGGCGCCGAGGGTGACGAACAGCGGCGTGAAGTGCTCGACGGTCGGGTGCGCGTAGGGCATCCCTGGCGCGCGCGTGCGGAAGCCGGCGAGCTCGTCGACATCGCCGCGGGCAAGGGCATCGGCCGCCCACAGGTCGAACTCGGCCGACCAGCCGGGCACGGCCTCGGGCCGGCTCCAGTCCAGGTACGGCAGGCCGTGGGTCATGAACCCCGAGCCGATGACGAGCACGCCCTGCTCGCGCAGCGGACGCAGGCGCTCACCGAGCGCCAGCAGCGTCGTCGCGTCGTGCGTCGGCATGCTCAGCTGCAGCACCGGGACGCTCGCGTCCGGGTACATGACCTTGAGCGGCACCCAGGCGCCGTGGTCGAGCCCGCGGCTGCGGTGCTCGTGGACCGTCTCGGTGGCTGGCAGCACGCTGCGGACCAGGCGCGCGAGGTCGCTCGCGTCCGGGGTGTCGTACCGCAGCCGGAAGTACATCGGGTCGAACCCGCCGAAGTCGTAGACGAGGTCCGTGCCCGCCTGGGTGCTCGACAGCGCCAAGGGGGCGGACTCCCAGTGCGCGCTGACGATGAGGATGGCGCGCGGCGTGGGCAGCGAGCGTGCCCACCCGTGCAGGCCGCTCATCCAGCGCGCGTCCTCGAGGAGCGGCGGCGCGCCGTGGCTGAGGTACAGGCTCGGCAGCGCTCCGTCGTCGGGGGTCCACGCCCGGCTCGGTGCAGCGGCCTCGAGCGCGGCCGCCCGGTCGAGGTGGTCGAGGAACGGGTGGCGGGCGGTGGACATCAGGCGACGACGGCGAAGCCGCCGGCCCAGGAGACCTTCTCGCCCACCGCCAGGGTGAGCTGCAGGAAGCCCACCGCCTCGAGCTCGCGGGCCCGTCGCAGGCCGCCGGCGTCGATCGCGCGCAGGCCGCCCGCCTCGACGAGGCCCACGAGCGTGGCCTTCGCGACGGCGTCGTCCCCGGCGACGAGCACGGTGGTCGGCTGCGCGCCGCCGACGGTGCCGGTGGCCAGGGTCGCGGCGAAGGTCGTGTTGAAGGCCTTGACCACGCGGGACTGCGGCAGCGCCGCGGCGATCTCGGCCGTCGCGGAGCCGTCCGCGGGGACGACGAGCGCGTCGAACGTCGCGAAGTCGAGGGGGTTGGTGATGTCCACGACGATCTTGCCTGCGAGGGCGGTGCCGTACGTCGCGATGACGTCCGCGACGGCCGGGTAGGGCACCGCGAGGACGACGACGTCGCCGGTGGGCGTGGTGGCCTCGCCGTGGCCGATGAGCTCCACGGTGGCGCCCCCGGACGTGAGCACGCGCGAGATCGCCTGTGCCATGTTCCCGGTGCCGATGATGCTGACGTTCGCCATGGTGACTCCCTGTGCTGAGGCCCGCGGGCCGATAGTTGAAGGTACAACTAGAAACCTAGCACAGATAGTTGTTGTGTCAACTAATACGGTACCGTGGGTGCCATGACGCACTGGCTCGACGACGACGAGATCTCCACCTGGGTCCGGTTCATCGCGGTGGTGGAGCTGCTGCCCGGGGTCCTGGAGCAGCAGCTGCGCCGCGACTCCGAACTGACGCACTTCGACTACTTCGTGCTCGCCATGCTCTCCGAGGCGCCCGAGCGCCGCCTGCGGATGAGCGTGCTGGCCGGCCGGACCAACGCCACGCTGCCGCGACTGTCGCACGTCGTCAGCCGCCTGGAGGAGCGGGGCCTGGTGCGCAGGGCGCCCTGCCCGCAGGACGGCCGTGCGACCAACGCCGAGCTCACCGACGCCGGGTGGGCGGCGGTGGTCGCGGCGGCCCCGGGGCACGTCGCCGCGGTGCGCCGCTACGTCCTGGACGCCCTGACGCCCGAGCAGGTGCGCCTGCTCGGTGAGGTCTCCGACGCGATCCTCACGCGCCTCGACCCCGAGGGCGCCATGACGGCGCCCTATCAGCGGCCCGTCGTGACGGCCGCGGGAGCGACGGCCACGACGGATCGGGCTGCGGGCTCCTAGGACGTGTTGACTGAGTCGGTCTTGATCCAGATGAGGGTGGCTGCGAGGTGGATCGCGGCGCGGTAGCT
>NZ_DAORSQ010000138.1:0-5125 GCF_035443605.1 Actinotalea sp.
CGCCGGACGTACGACATCTTCGCGGCGTACTGGCCGCTCCAGGGCGAACGCGACGCCCCCGAGATCGCCCGGCGGTTCAACGCCATCCCGAAGTACGTCGCGAGCCGCGGGCGGCCCGGTCTGACCTGGCGTGGGTCGAGCCAGCTGGGCACTGACCTGGCTGCGGAGGTTCGGGTCGTCCGAGATCGGCACGAGAGCGTGCACGTCATCGGCAGCGTCGACCTCGTCCAGACGCTGCTCGCCGAGGACCTCTACGACATCCTGACCCTGTGGGTGCACCCCGTGGTGCTCGGCCAGGGCAAGAAGGTCTTCCCTGACGGCGCCGTCCCCGCCCGGCTCCGGCTGCTCGAGCCGGCGCTCACCACCGAGACGGGCGTCGTCCGGCTGCGCTACGCCCCGACGGGTTCTGCCCCGACCACGGGCGACATGTCGCACCGCGACCGGTAGGGCGCCGGTGCTGGACCGAGCGGGTGTGTCGGTGGAGCCAAGGGGACTCGAACCCCTAACCCCCTGCTTGCAAAGCAGGTGCGCTACCAATTGCGCCATGGCCCCTGGGCGGCGACGCCGCCTGCGGCCCCGGGGCCGCGGTGAGGTCAGTCGAGCTCGTCGGTGACCTCGGTCCACAGGTCCCGCTCGTCACGGTCCTCCGCGTACGTGCGCCAGACGACGTAGCCGGCCGCCACGGCGAGCAGGGCGATGAGGAGCTTCTTCATCCGTCCTCCGGGTGCTGCGGGAGTGGGCCTAAGAGGACTTGAACCTCTGACCTCTTCCTTATCAGGGAAGCGCTCTAACCGTCTGAGCTATAGGCCCGTGCCGCCGAGGCGGCGCCGCACGAGACTACCCCAGCGGCGGGGCAGCCCCCAACTCCGGCCCGGTCAGTCGTCCGTGAGCGTCAGGTGGATGCCGCCGACCATCGCCGCGACGATGTTGTAGAGGAAGGCCCCGATGGTCGCCAGCGCCGTGAGCAGCACGATGTCGACGACGGCGATCATCGCGGCGAGCGAGACCACGCGGTCGAACTTCGCGTACTCGAGGACGTCGAAGAACGTCGTCGACCCGGACAGCGTCGCGATGACGTCGTTGACCTGGGTGAACACGGCCAGGTTGTCGAGGGTGTACCAGACGACGGCCGCCGCCACGACGATCATGATGCCGATCGCGAAGGACAGCAGGAACGACAGCTTCATGACGGACCACGGGTCGATCCGGGCGATCGCCAGGCGCACGCGGCGCGGGCCGCCGGCCGGGTTCACCGAGGTCGCCGCCGTGCCGCCACCCGTCGAGGGCACCCTGCCGGTGCCGCCCGCGGAGACCGGCCGGTTCGGGGCGGGGGCCGGCGCCTGGGCGTCGTCGATGGTCTCTCCGCGCGCCGGGAGGGCGGTGCGCGCGGCACCGGCCGCGCCCTGGGCCGCCTTCTTGATGCGGTCGCCGAACGACGGGCCGGCCGGGGCCTCGGTCGTGGCGCCCTCGACATCCGTCGCGGCTGCGGCCGACGGCGCATCGTCGCCCGAGACCGGGGCGGTCACGCGGCGCGGCGCGGTGTCGGGCCGGGGGCCGGCGGACGGTCGCTGGGGTGCGATCGACGGTGGCTGGGACTCGGTGCTCATCGCTCTCCCTCGGTCGGCGCCGACGGTGCCGTCGCGTCGGTGTCGTCGTCCACGGTAGCGGCATCGCCCGCCAGGGTGCGCTCCACGTTGCGCGCGACGGCGAGGATGCGGTCCCCGGCGTCCGGCTTGGCGAGGATGACGCCGGTCGCGTCCCGCCCGTGCACCGGGATCTCCCCGACCAGCGAGCGCACCACCTTGCCGCGCTCCATGACCACGAGGACCTCGTCGCCGGCATCGGCCATGAGGGCTCCCACGAGCACGCCGCGCTCGTCCGGCAGCCGTGCGGCACGCACTCCGAGCCCACCGCGGTTGGTCCGGCGGTACTCGAGGTTGCCGTCGCTGTTGGTGCGGTGCATGTCCGAGCGCTTGGCCGTGCCGCCGTCGGTCACGGTGATGAGGTAGGAACCCTCGGCGATGACGTCCATGGCGAGCAGCTCGTCGTCGTCGCGGAACTTCATGCCCGTGACACCCGACGTGGCCCGGCCCATCGCGCGCAGCTGGTCGGCCGTCGCGGGGAACCGCACGGCCTGGCCCTTGCGCGAGACGAGCACCAGCTCGGAGTCCTCGTCGACCAGCGCTGCCGAGACGAGCTCGTCCGAGCGGCCGTCCTCGTCCTCGCGCAGGTTGATCGCGATGAGGCCGCCGGAACGGTTCGAGTCGTACTCCGCCAGGCGCGTCTTCTTCACCAGGCCGCGACGGGTGGCGAGCACGAGGTACTCGGCGACGTCGTAGTCGCGCAGGTCGATGACCTTGGCGATCTGCTCCCCGGGCTGGAACGCCAGCAGGTTGGCCACGTGCTGGCCCTTGGAGTCGCGCCCGCCCTCGGGCAGCTCGTAGGCCTTGGCGCGGTAGACGCGGCCGAGGTTGGTGAAGAACAGCAGCCAGTGGTGCGTCGTTGTCACACCGAAGTGCTCGACGACGTCGTCCGCACGCAGCTGTGCGCCGCGCACGCCCTTGCCGCCGCGCTTCTGCAGCCGGTAGGCGTCCGAGCGCGTGCGCTTGGCGTAGCCGCCGCGCGTGATGGTGACGACCACCTCCTCCTCGGCGATGAGGTCCTCCATGGAGACCTCGCCGTCGTAGGGAAGGATCGTGGTGCGGCGCTCGTCGCCGTAGCGGTTCACGATCTCGTCGAGCTCCTCGCCGACGATGTCGCGCTGGCGCTGCGGGCTGGCGAGGATCGCCTCGTAGTCGGTGATCTTGACCATGAGGCCGTCGTACTCGTCGATGATCTTCTGGCGCTCCAGGGCCGCCAGGCGGCGCAGCTGGAGGTTGAGGATCGCCGTGGCCTGGAGCTCGTCGACCTCGAGCAGCGCCATGAGCCCTGCCCTGGCCTCCTCGACGTCCGGCGAGCGGCGGATGAGGGCGATGACCTCGTCGAGCGCGTCGAGCGCCTTGAGGTAGCCGCGCAGGATGTGCGCCTGCTCCTGGGCCCGGCGCAGGCGGTGCGCGGTGCGCCGCACGATGACGTCGAGCTGGTGGGTGACCCAGTGCCGCACGAACGCATCGATGCTCAGGGTGCGCGGCACGTCGTCGACCAGCGCGAGCATGTTGGCGCCGAAGGTGTCCTGGAGCTGGGTGTGCTTGTAGAGGTTGTTGAGCACCACCTTGGCCACGGCGTCGCGCTTGAGCACGATGACGAGGCGCTGGCCGGTGCGCCCCGAGGTCTCGTCGCGGATGTCGGCGATGCCGGCGACGCGACCCTCCTTGACGAGGTCGGCGATCTTGGCCGCGAGGTTGTCGGGGTTGACCTGGTAGGGCAGCTCGGTGACGACCAGGCAGATCCGGTTCTGGATCTCCTCGACCGTGACGACCGCGCGCATGGTGATCGAGCCGCGGCCCGTGCGGTACGCGTCCTCGATGCCCCGGCGGCCGAGGATCGTGGCCCCGGTGGGGAAGTCCGGGCCGGGGATGCGCTCGATGAGGGCCTCGAGCAGCTCCTCCTTGGAGGCCTGCGGGTGGGCGAGGTACCACTGCACGCCCGCCGCGACCTCGCGCAGGTTGTGCGGCGGGATGTTCGTCGCCATGCCGACGGCGATGCCGGCGCTGCCGTTGACGAGCAGGTTGGGGAACCGGCTGGGCAGGACGGTCGGCTCCTGCGTGCGGCCGTCGTAGTTGTCCCGGAAGTCGACGGTCTCCTCGTCGATGTCCCGCACCATCTCCATGGCGATGTGCGCCATCTTGCACTCGGTGTACCGGGGCGCCGCGGCCGGGTCGTTGCCCGGGGAGCCGAAGTTGCCCTGGCCGGCGACCAGCGGGTAGCGCAGCGACCAGTCCTGCACCAGGCGGACCAGGGCGTCGTAGATCGCCGTGTCGCCGTGCGGGTGGTACTTGCCCATGACGTCGCCGACCACGCGGCTGCACTTGGAGAACTGGCGGTCGGGCCGGTAGCCGCCGTCGTACATCGCGTAGAGCACGCGGCGGTGCACGGGCTTGAGGCCGTCGCGCACGTCCGGCAGGGCGCGGCCGACGATGACGCTCATCGCGTAGTCGAGGTAGGAGCGCTGCATCTCCAGCTGCAGGTCCACCGGCGTGATGCGGTCGGTGATCACCTCGCCGGAGGCGTCCAGCTCGGGCTGCTTGCTGTCACCGGTCTGCTCGGTCACGGTCTTCCTTGTCTCGTCGTCGCGACCCGTGCGGGGTCAGCGGTCGGGCCGGCCAGGAGGCAGTCCTCAGATGTCGAGGAACCGCACGTCCTTGGCGTTGCGCTGGATGAAGGACCGGCGGGACTCGACGTCCTCACCCATGAGGATCGCGAAGATCTCGTCCGCCGCGGCGGCGTCGTCGAGCGTCACCTGGAGGAGCGTGCGGTGGTCCGGAGCCATGGTGGTCTCCCACAGCTCGGAGTAGTCCATCTCGCCCAGGCCCTTGTAGCGCTGGATCGCGTTCTCCTTGGGGATCCGCTTGCCCGAGGCCTGGCCCGCGGCGAGGAACGCGTCGCGCTCCCTGTCCGAGTAGACGTAGTCGTGCGGCGCGTTGGACCACTTGATCCGGTACAACGGCGGCTGGGCCAGGTACACGTGCCCCTGCGTGATGAGCTCCGGCATGTACCGGAACAGCAGCGTGAGCAGCAAGGTCGCGATGTGCTGGCCGTCGACGTCGGCATCGGCCATGAGCACGATCTTGTGGTAGCGGAGCTTGGCGATGTCGAAGTCCTCGCCGATCCCGGTGCCGAAGGCCGTGATGAGGGCCTGGACCTCCTGGTTGCCCAGCGCACGGTCCAGCCGGGCGCGCTCGACGTTGAGGATCTTGCCGCGGATGGGCAGGATCGCCTGGGTGCGCGGGTTGCGCCCCCGCACGGCCGAGCCGCCGGCCGAGTCGCCCTCGACGATGAAGATCTCGCACTCGACGGGGTTGTTCGACTGGCAGTCGCGCAGCTTGCCGGGCATGCCGCCCGACTCGAGCAGGCCCTTGCGCCGGGTGGCCTCGCGCGCCTTGCGGGCCGCCATCCGGGCGGCCGCGGCCTGGATGGACTTGCGGATGACGTCGCGCGCCTCGGTGGGGTGCGAGCCGAGCCAGTC
>NZ_DAORSQ010000139.1:0-5018 GCF_035443605.1 Actinotalea sp.
CCTTGAAGTCGTCGAACGCCGTCTGGCCCCAGCGCAGGAACTGGTAGCGCTCGACGTTGCGCTCGTACTCCAGCGCGACGTTGCGCTCGAAGGCGTCGCGGCGGCCCGCGACGTCGATCTGCACCGAGTGGTCGATGACCAGCTCCGCGGGGGCCAGCGGGTTGATCCGCGCGGGGTCGCCGCCCAGCTCGGCCACGGCCTCGCGCATCGTGGCCAGGTCCACGATGCAGGGCACGCCGGTGAAGTCCTGCATGACGACGCGGCCGGGGGTGAACTGGATCTCCGTGTCGGGCTCCGCCGCCGGGTCCCAGCCGGCGAGCGCGCGCACGTGGTCGGCGGTGATGTTGGCGCCGTCCTCGGTGCGCAGCAGGTTCTCGGCGAGCACCTTGAGGCTGTAGGGCAGCCGCTCCAGCCCCGGCACCGCGCTGAGCCGGTAGATCTCGTAGGAGGCCGCGCCGACCTCGAGCGCGCCCTGGGACCCGAACGTGTTGATGCTGCTCACAGCTGCTCCTCCGGTGTGTCGGCGCTGGTCGCCCGAGGGCGGTGCGGGTGCCCGCCGAGCCCTGCGTCGGGGCTCAGGCTATCGATCCCCGAGCCGCAATGTATCTTGATATCAAGATACATCATGGGTGGCGGCTCAGCCGCGGTCGAGCACCGCCACGCACTCGATGTGGTGGGTCATGGGGAACAGGTCGACGGCCCGCAGCCCGGTGAGCGCGTAGCCGGCCGCGGCGAACGTCGCCACGTCCCGCGCGAGCGCCGCCGGGTCGCACGCGACGTAGACCACGCGCTCGGGTGCCCGCGCCACGACCTGCTCGACGACGGCGCGCCCCGCACCGACGCGGGGCGGGTCCAGCACCACGACGTCGGCGCGCGGCACGGGGCCGGCGCGCAGCACCTCCAGCACCCCACCGAGGTGCAGCTCGACCTGCGCGTGGTCGTGCACGTTGCGCCGGGCGTCGCGCAGCGCCCGCTCGTCACCCTCGACGGCGACGACACGGCCAGAGGTCCCCACCGCCTCCGCCAGCGGCACGCTGAACAGGCCGGCCCCGGCGTACAGGTCGAGCACCGTCGCGCCCTCGCGCGCGCCGACGGCGTCCACCACCGCGCCGGCGAGCACGGCGGGCGCGGCCCGGTGCACCTGCCAGAACCCGTCCGCGGCGACGCGCCACGTGTGCTCGCGCCCCGCGACCACGGCCGTCTCGCGCACCGAGGTCCGCGCGTTGGGGCGGCGGTCGACGCCGTGCGCGGTCCACGGCAGGCCGTCCACCAGCACGAGCGGTGCGTCCGCCCCCGCAGGCGCCACGGCCGTGATCCGCGCACCGGGCGTCCAGCGCCGGTCGAACAGGCCCAGGTCCGCGATCGACGCGACGGCCAGCGGCATGGACGTCAGGGCCACCACCTCGTGCGAGCGGTGGCGGAGCATGCCGGCCCGGCCCTGCGCGTCCGCGACCAGCTCGATCCGGGTGCGCCAGCCCAGGCCGTCGGTCTCCCCCGGTGCGGCCTCGACGTCGACGGGGCGCTCGTCGTGGGCGAGGCGGCGCAGCTGCTCGGCCACCACGGCGGCCTTCCAGGCACGCTGCGCCGGCAGGGCGACGTGCGCCAGCTCCCCACCACCCACGCCGCCGGGGCCGGCCGCGGGCCAGGCGCTGGGCACGCGGTCGGGGCTCGCCTCGAGCACCTCGACCGCGTCGGCGCGCCAGAACGACGCCGTCTGCCCCGCCTCGGTGAACCGCACCAGCACGCGCTCACCCGGCAGCGTGTGCCGCACGAAGACCACACGGCCCTCGTGCCGGGCGACGCAGTGGCCGCCGTGGGCCACCGGACCGATCTCCAGGACGGCGTCGGGCGGCAGGTCGGCGCGCGCGGCCCGGGTGGGTGCCCGGCGCGCCCCGGCACCGCCGGGGGTGCGGCGCCTCACGCGTCGTCGCCCTGCCGGTGGGCGACCTCGACGGAGGACTCCAGCTGCCACGGCACGGAGGCGACGACCACGCCGCGCGTGTAGAGCAGCCGGCTCTTGAGCCGCAGCGCGCTCTGGTTGTGCAGCACGTGCTCCCACCAGTGCCCCACGACGTACTCGGGGATGTAGACGACGACGAGGTCGCGCGGGCTCTCCCGGCGGATCGAGCGCACGTAGTCGACGATCGGCCGCGTGATCTCGCGGTAGGGCGAGTCGAGGATCTTCAGCGGCACGGGCAGCTCGAGCGCGTCCCAGTCCGCGCGCATCCGGGGGATGTCCTCCGGGTCAACGGCCACCGTGACGGCCTCGAGGACGGACGGCCGCGACGCCCGCGCGTAGGCCAGGGCACGCATGGTCGGCTTGTGCAGGCGCGAGAAGAGCACGATCGCGTGCACGCGGCTCGGCAGCGAGCGCGCGGCGCTGATGTCGGGGCCGAGCGCGAGCTCGTCGCGCACGGAGTCGTAGTGCCTGCGCACGGCCTGCATCACCGCGAAGATCACGGCCATCGCGAGGATCGCGATCCACGCCCCGCGGCTGAACTTGGTGATGAGCACGACGACGAGCACCGTGCCCGTCAGCCCGAGGCCGATCCCGTTGATGGTCCGCGACCGCACCATCCGCGAGCGCGCGGCCGGGTCGGGCTCGGTGCGCAGGTGCCGGTTCCAGTGCTTGACCATGCCCAGCTGGCTGAGGGTGAACGAGACGAACACGCCCACGATGTACAGCTGGATGAGGCGCGTGACCTGGGCGTCGAACGCCCAGATGAGCACGATCGCCCCGCCGGCCAGGGCGACGATGCCGTTGGAGAAGGCGAGCCGGTCGCCGCGCGTGTGGAGCTGGCGGGGCAGGTAGCCGTCCCGGGCGAGGATCGAGCCCAGCACCGGGAACCCGTTGAACGCTGTGTTGGCCGCGAGCACGAGGATGAGGCCGGTGACGGCGGAGAGCAGGTAGAACGCCGGCGGGAAGCCCTGGAACACCGCGGCGGCCAGCTGGCCGAGCACCGGGTTCTGCACGTAGTCCTCGCCCACCGGCACGCCGTCCAGGGTCAGCTGCTCCGCGGGGATCTCCGCGAAGTGGACGTTGGTGACCTTGGCCAGCAGCAGGATCGACATCATGAAGGTCACCGACAGCCCGCCGAGCAGCGCCAGCGTCGTCGCGGCGTTCTTGCTCTTCGGCTTGCGGAAGGCCGGCACGCCGTTGCTGATCGCCTCGACGCCGGTCAGCGCCGCGCAGCCGGACGCGAAGGCGCGCAGCACGAGGAACGCCCCGGCCAGGCCCATGAGCCCCTGCTCGAAGCCGTCCTCCGGGAGCACGTCGAGCACGGCGCTCTCGGCCATGGGCAGCGACCCCGTGGCGAAGCGGACGAACCCGACCACCGCCATGGACCCGACACCGAGCATGAACAGGTACGTGGGGATCGCGAAGAGGGTGCCCGACTCCTTGACGCCGCGCAGGTTGAGCAGCGTGAGCAGCACGACGAGCCCGATGGCGAACGACACCTCGTGGCCGCGCAGCGCGGGCAGCGCCGTCGCCGCGTACTGGGCTCCCGAGGAGATCGACACGGCCACCGTGAGCACGTAGTCGACGAGCAGCGCGCTGGCCACCGCGACACCGGCCCGCGGGCCGAGGTTGGTGGTCGCGACCTCGTAGTCACCGCCGCCCGAGGGGTAGGCGTGCACGTTCTGGCGGTACGACGTCACGACGACGACGAGGACGACGACGACGGCCAGGCCCACCCACGGCGAGATGATCGCGGCTCCGAGCCCGGCGATCGTCAGGGTGAGCAGGATCTCGTCTGGGGCGTAGGCCACCGACGAGAGGGCGTCCGAGGCGAAGACCGGCAGGGCGATCCGCTTCGGCAGGAGCGTGTGGCCGAGGTTGTCGCTGCGGACCGGACGGCCCACGAGCAGACGTTTCGCCGCATCTACGATGTCCGACACGAGAGCCCATGCTAGGCCCGTGAGCGCCCGGTGGATCCCCCCGTCCCACGCCCGCCCGCTGTGGGTCCCCTGCGCGGCGCGCTGACGGTATAGCGTCTGCGGTTGTGCACTTCGTCATCATGGGTTGCGGCCGCGTGGGCGCCACGCTGGCCCAGTCCCTCGAGAGCCGCGGCCACTCCGTCGCCGTCATCGACCAGAACCCGGACGCGTTCCGACGGCTGGACGCCTCGTTCACCGGCAAGAAGGTCACCGGGCTCGGGTTCGACCGGCAGACCCTGGTGCAGGCGGGCGTCGAGGACGCCCACGCGTTCGCCGCCGTCTCCGACGGGGACAACTCCAACATCCTCGCCGCACGGGTGGTGCGCGAGACGTACGGCGTGAACAACGTCGTGGCCAGGATCTACGACCCGCACCGCGCCGAGATCTACCAGCGGCTTGGAATCCCCACGGTCGCGACGGTCCGCTGGACGGCAGACCAGGTGCTGCGCCGCATGCTCCCGATGGGCGCGACCGACGAGTACCGGGACGCCTCGGGGCAGATCATCATGGCCCAGGTGGACGTGCACCCCGGCTGGATCGGCCGGCTGACGGTGCGGCTCGAAGAGGCCACCGGGGCGCGGGTCGCGTACCTCACGCGCTACGGCGACGGTGTGCTGCCGGGTCCCGACACCGTGCTCCAGGAGAACGACGTCGTGCACGTCCTCGTCCAGGCGATCGACCTGCCGAAGGTCGAGCGCATCCTCACCCACGTGCCCCCGGAGGCCGACTGATGCGCGTCGTCATCGCCGGAGCCGGCTCGGTGGGCCGCTCCATCGCCAACGAGCTGCTGACCGCCGACCACGAGGTCACCCTCATCGACAAGCAGCCGTCCGCCATGCGGGTGGCGTCGGTCGCGGACGCGGACTGGATCCTCGCCGACGCGTGCGAGCTGTCGACGCTGTCCCAGGCCAAGGCCGAGGAGTGCGACGTCATCGTCGCCGCGACCGGTGACGACAAGGCCAACCTCGTCATCTCGCTGCTGGCCAAGACGGAGTTCGGCGTGCCGCGCACCGTCGCCCGCGTGAACAACCCCAAGAACGAGTGGATGTTCGACGAGGCCTGGGGCGTCGACGTCGCGG
>NZ_DAORSQ010000140.1:0-4964 GCF_035443605.1 Actinotalea sp.
GGACGAGGCCGACCACATGGCCGACCTCGGCTTCCTGCCCGGCGTGCGGCGGATCATGTCGGCCACGCCCGTGCGTGGTCAGCGCCTGCTGTTCTCGGCCACCCTGGACAACGGGGTGGACCAGATCGTCAAGAAGTTCCTGTCCAACCCCAGCACCCACTCCGTGGACTCCGAGCAGTCGCCGGTCGCCGCGATGACCCACCACGTCTTCACGGTGGGCGACGTCGAGACCAAGCGCGACGTCGTGCACCACCTCGCCTCGGGCGTCGGGCGCCGGCTCCTCTTCACGCGGACCAAGCACCAGGCCAAGAAGCTCGCCAAGCAGCTGACGGCGGCGGGCATCCCCGCGGTCGACCTGCACGGCAACCTCAGCCAGAACGCACGCGAGCGCAACCTCGACGCGTTCTCCTCCGGCGAGGTGCGGGTGCTCGTCGCGACCGACATCGCGGCGCGGGGCATCCACGTCGACGACGTCGAGCTCGTGGTGCACGTGGACCCGCCGGCCGAGCACAAGGCGTACCTGCACCGCTCCGGCCGCACGGCACGCGCCGGGAGCGGTGGTGACGTGGTGACGATCGTCCTGCCGGAGCAGACTGGGGACGTGCGCACCCTCACCCGGCTCGCCCGGATCTCCGCCACGCCGCAGGCGGTCCGCCTGGGTGCCCCCGCGCTGACCGCGCTCGTGGGCGAGACGGCACCGCTCGTCACGCCGGCGTCGGCCGACGTCCAGGCTGCGGCGATCCTGTCCGCCCAGGTGCGTTCCGACGGTCGGGCCGCGCGGTCCGGCTCGTCGCGCGGCGGCTCCGCACGGGGTGGTCCCGCCCGCGGCGCCGAGGGCCGCGGCGCCGGCGCGCCCGGCCGCTCCGGCACCGCGCGCGGTGGCTCGTCCGCCCGTGGGGCCGCGCCGTCGCGCGACTCCGCGGCCCCCGCCCGGGGTGCCGCACCGGCGCGCGGGGGAGCCCCGGCCCGCACGGGTGCCGCCCCCGCGCGTGCCGCCGCCCCCGCCCGCAAGCCCGCGCAGGGCCGTGACGCCGTCTCGCAGTTCCCCGCGGCCGCGCGCGGCGGCGCCTCGAAGGGCAGCGGCCTGGTCGAGATGTCCACCGGAGGCGGTCGGCGCCGTGGTCGGTGACGCCGACGGGCCGGTCGCCCGGCCCAAGCCGATGCGTGGGCGCCGGTGGGTGGCCCGGACGGCGCTGCGGCTGAGCGGCTGGACCCAGGTCGGCACCGTGCCGCGGACCGGGATCTTCCTCGGCGCCCCGCACACGTCGAACTGGGACTTCGTGCTGACCGTCCTGGTCCTGTGGGCCGACGGCGTCAAGCCCCGCGTGCTGGTCAAGCAGGAGATGTTCTGGTGGCCGATGGGTGCGCTGCTGCGGGCCCTCGGCGCCGTGCCGACGGACCGCCGCGGCGGTGCAGGGCTGGTCCGTCGCCTCGTGGCGGAGGCGCAGTCCGACCAGGGCTTCGCGCTCGTCCTGGCCCCGGACGGCACGCGCACCAAGACCGACCACTGGAAGTCCGGGTTCTACCGGCTCGGTCGCGAGACCGGGCTGCCGGTGACCCTCGGCTTCATCGACGGCCCCACCCGGACCACCGGGGTGGGCCCGACGATCGAGCTCACCGGCGACGTGCGCGCGGACATGGACGTCATCCGCGCCTTCTACGCCGACAAGGACGGGGTGCGCCCCGGGCGCGGCAGCACGGTGCGGCTGCGCGAGGAGGACAGGGCGTCCTGACCTCTGCGTGCCACGCCCTGCCTGCGTCGGGTCCGCGACGTACGGTTGCCCTTCCGGGCAGACAGGAGAGGTGCGATGGCCTACGAGGTGAGCAGGTCGGACGAGCAGTGGCGCGAGCGGCTGTCCGCGCAGGAGTACGCCGTGCTGCGCCAGGCGGCCACCGAGCGCCCGTGGACCGGTGAGCTGCTCGACGAGCAGCGCGTGGGCACCTACGCGTGCCGCGCCTGCGGGCAGGTGCTCTTCACGGCCGAGACGAAGTTCGACTCGCACTGCGGCTGGCCCAGCTTCTACGCGCCGTCCGACGGTGACGCCGTCGAGCTCCTCGTGGACCGCAGCCTGGGCATGGTGCGGACCGAGGTGCGCTGCGCCCGCTGCGGCTCGCACCTGGGCCACCTGTTCGACGATGCGCCGCAGACCCCCACGGGGGACCGGTACTGCATGAACTCGGTGTCGCTGACCTTCGCCGCGGGTGGCGCCCCGACGGCGGGTGGCGGGTCGCCGGCTGCGGGTGGCGGGTCGCCGGCTGCGGGCGGCGCCGGGTGACCGGGGAGCAGCCCCGCCGGCCGCGCCGCCCGGCGATGCTCGACCCGTGGGCGGCGGACGAGCTGCCGGGGGACATCGACCCGGCCCTGCGCGCGGAGGTCGCGCACACCACGGCGCACGCGATCGTCCACCAGGGTCGCGCCGCGGAGGACCCGGCCGTCGTCGAGCGCCTCGTCAGCCTCGTCGAGGCCGAGGGGCTGGACGCCATCGCCGGGATGTGGGCCGACAGCCCGGCCACGACCCTGCCCGGCGCGCTGTGGCGGCTGTACGTGCTGCGTGACTGGGTCCGCCGCGACCCACGCACCATCGCCGAGCGGTACCGGCTGGGGGTCGAGCGCGCGCAGGTGCACGGGGCGGTGGCCGGGGTGGCGAGCCTGCCCGGACCGCCCGAGATGGTCGCCGTCGTCGACGCCGTGCTGTCCGGCGTGTTCGCCGGGGACCTGGCGGTCGCGCTCGAGCGTGCGGGCGCCTTCTGCCGGGTGCTGGCCACCGGGGCGGCCCTGGACGCGGACCTCGTCGAGGGGCACGACGCCGACCTGGCGGTGCGCATGACGCGCGGCGCCTCGGGCCTGGTCCGCACGGCCGAGGAGCTCGAGGGCGCCGCCGGGCTGTGGCGGATCGACCGGTTGGACTGAAGTCGTGCGTCGACCGGCCGATACACTGATGGACGACGTCGGGCCGCGGTAGCCCCGGGCTCCACTTCAAGCCGCTTCGAGCGGCCTTCGCGCCGACAGGCGCTCTGCGGTCCGACGTCGCCCCTTCCCTCCGGCGGCTGCCGACCCGGGCCCAAGGTCCGGCGCGCCGCCCCTGCCGGTGGCCTGTTCACCGTGAGTTCACTGTGAGGACGCCGCCCGGACACCCCCGGGGTTGTGTGTTCACCCGATCGCTGCCCTAGCCTGGTAGCGATCCGACCCCCTCTCATGACGGAGCACTGTCGTGCGCCTGCGCCTCACCCCGCGCAACACCTCGTTCTTCGACCTCCTCGCCGACTCGGCGCGCCACCTCGTGGGCGCCGCGGACGTGCTCGGTCAGCTCCTCGGCGCCGAGCGGGCGGAGCGCAAGGTGCTCGCCGGCCAGCTCCGCGACGCCGAGCATGCGGCCGACGAGTCGACCCACGAGATCATGCGACGCCTCAACCAGACCTTCGTCACGCCGTTCGACCGGCACGACATCTACGGTCTGGCCTCGGCGCTCGACGACTGCATGGACTTCATGGAGGAGGCCGGCGACCTCATCGTGCTCTACAAGCTCGGCACGCTGCCGCCGCGCGTCAACGACCAGGTGGACGTCCTGCGGCGGTGCGCTGAGCTCACCGCCGAGGCCATGCCGCGGCTGCGCTCGATGAAGGACCTCGCGGAGTACTGGGTCGAGATCAACCGGCTCGAGAACGAGGCCGACCGCACGTACCGCAAGCTGCTCGCCGAGATGTTCAACAACGGCACCGACGCCATCGAGCTCATGAAGCTCAAGGAGGTCGTCGACGCCCTCGAGGCCGCGGCCGACGCCTTCGAGACCGTCGCGAACATGGTCGAGACCATCGCGCTCAAGGAGTCCTGAGCCCCGGTGGAGATCGCGCTCGTCGTCGTCGTCGTCGCCTTCTCCCTGGCGTTCGACTACACCAACGGCTTCCACGACGCGGCCAACGCCATCGCGACCTCGGTCTCGACGCGCGCGCTGACGCCGCGGGCCGCGCTGCTCATGGCCGCCTCCTTCAACCTGCTCGGCGCCATGCTCGGCACGGAGGTCGCGAAGACCATCGGGTCGGGGATCATCGACATCGACGACGCCAGCTCGACCCACCAGGGTCTGATCATGGTGCTCTCCGCGGTGATCGGCGCGACGGTGTGGAACCTCATCACGTGGTGGTTCGGCATGCCGTCGTCGTCCTCGCACGCCCTCATCGGCGCGCTGACGGGCGTGGGCGTGGCCTCGGGCGTGACGGTGCACTGGGACGTCATCCTCGACAAGGTCGTCATCCCCATGGTCGTGTCGCCGCTCGTGGGGTTCAGCCTCGCGTTCGTCATCATGGTCGGCGTCCTGTGGCTCTTCCGGAACGCCAACCCGCACAAGGTGACGCGGCGGTTCCGCATCGCGCAGACGGCCTCCGCGGCCGCGATGGCGCTGGGCCACGGCCTGCAGGACGCGCAGAAGACCATGGGCGTCATCGTGCTCGCGCTCGTCGCCGGCGGGGTGGGGCCGGCCGACGGCGAGATCCCGCTGTGGGTCAAGCTGTCCGCTGCCCTCGCGATCTCGCTCGGCACCTACGCGGGCGGCTGGCGCATCATGCGCACGCTGGGCCGCAAGGTCATCGAGCTGGACCCGGCGCGCGGCTTCGTCGCCGAGTCGGTCGCGGCCACGGTGCTCTACGTCACGGCGCTCGGTTTCCAGGCCCCCATCTCGACCACCCAGACGATCACCTCGGCGATCATGGGCGTCGGCGCGTCGAAGCGTCTCTCGGCCGTGCGCTGGGGCGTGGCGGGCAACATCGCGATCGCCTGGGTGCTCACCATCCCCGCAGCGGCATCGGTCGCCGCGATCATGTACTTCCTGCTCTTCACGCTCCTGGGCTGAGCCCCGCCGGGCCGAGCGCCGCTGGGCTGAGCGCCGCTGGGCTGAGCGCCGCCGGGTCGAGCCCCGCCGGGTCGAGCCCCGCCGGGTCGAGCCCCGCCGGGTCGAGCGCCGCTGGGC
>NZ_DAORSQ010000141.1:0-4960 GCF_035443605.1 Actinotalea sp.
ATCGCCAGGCGCGTCAGCGCGCCGCTGCGGCACCGCGAGCAGCGCTCGGGCGTGCTCGGCCCGGGGCCGGCAGAGGGCGGGGTGGACACTCAGCCACCCTCGCCGCGCAGCACGCGCAGGTGGCCGCGCCGGGCCACCTCGGTGCCGGCGGGCTCGACCGCGACCGGCGTCCGCACGCGGCCGGCCTCGCGGACCGCGTCAGCCAGGGCGAGCAGGTCGTCCGACGTCGGGCCCGTGGGGACGAACTCGGGGGTGACCCGGACGACCTCCCAGCCACGCGGGGCGGTCAGGCCGCTCGCGTGCTCGGAGCACAGGTCGTAGGAGTGCGGCTCGGCGAGCTGGGCCAGCGGGCCCAGGACGGCCGTCGAGTCCTGGTAGACGTAGGTCAGCGTGGCGACGGCAGGCCGCCGGCAGGCGCTGCGGCTGCACTGGCGTCCCGATCTCACACCGAGAGGGTACCCGCGCGCACCGACGCGCACCGTCACGCCCCGCCGTGGCGGACCGCGTGCCCGCCGTACAGTGGGCCCGTGACTGGCAGCACCGCGCGCAGCGTCTCCGGGCCGCTGCCCGGCCCGGGCCCGGGCGGGACCCGGCGGCGCGACCGGCGCGGCCGTGGGCTGCGCGGCCCCCTCATGCCGGCCGACCTGCCGGCCCACCGCACGCGCGCCGAGCAGTTCGACGACCACGTCCTGACCGCCGTCGAGCGACTGGAGCGTCGCTGGGCGCGCCAGCTCGAGGGCACCGAGTTCGCCGTCGAGGAGGTCCCGCCGTCGCACCCCGCACCCTGGGAGCACGGCGGTGTGCCGCTGGGCCGCTACTTCCCCGCCGACGCGGGGCTGCCGGCACGCATCGTCGTGTACCGACGCCCGGTGGAGACGCGCGCGATCGACGACGCCGACCTCGCCGACCTCGTGCGCGACGTGCTCGTCGAGCAGGTCGCGCACCTGCTCGGTCGCTCGCCAGAGGACGTCGACCCCGGCTACCGCAGCTGACCGCTTCCGCGCACGGTCTGTGCGCGCACGGTCTCTTCGCGCACGGTGTCGGCACCCGGCGGGTCCTCGCCGACTACGCTGGTCCCACCATGAGCACGCCCGACCAGCCCCCCGTCCGCGTCGTCTGCGTGACCTACCACCCGGGCTCGGAGCTCGCGGAGTTCGCCCGGTCGCTGCGCACGGCGACGTCGGCCCCGGTCGAGCTGGTGCTGGTCGACAACGGCACCGACCGGACCATGGTGGACCAGGTCGCGGAGGAGTTCGGCGCGACCGTCGTGCACGGCGCGGGGAACGTCGGCTACGGCCGCGCGGCCAACCTCGGCGCGCGGGGCGCGACCCAGCCGTGGCTGGTCGTCGCCAACCCCGACATCGTCTGGCACCCCGGCTCGCTGGACACCCTGCTCGACGCCGGGCGCCGCCTGCCGGGGGCGGGAGCTCTCGGGCCCGCCGTGCTCAACCCGGACGGGACCGTCTACCCCTCGGCGCGGGAGCTGCCGTCCCTGACCCAGGGGGTCGGTCACGCCCTGCTCGGGCGGATCTGGCAGGCCAACCCCTGGACGGCCGCCTACCAGCGCCGCCAGGAGTCGGCCGACGCCACGGAGCGGGCCGCCGGCTGGCTGTCGGGAGCGTGCCTGCTGCTGCGCCGCGCGGCGTTCGAGGAGGTGGGCGGGTTCGACGAGGGCTACTTCATGTTCTTCGAGGACGTCGACCTCGGTGAACGCCTGGGCGCCGCGGGGTGGCCCAACGTCGTGGTGCCGTCGGCGCAGGTCACGCACGTGGGTGGGACGTCCTGGCGCGATCGCCCCGCCCCGATGATCCGCGCGCACCACGCCTCCGCCGCGCGCTACCTCGCCCGCCGCTACGACCGGTGGTACCAGTGGCCCGTGCGCGGGGCGATCCGCGTCGGTCTGGCCGTCCGCCAGGCGATCGAGCTGCGGCGCGTGGGCTGAGGACGCCCCGACCGACGTCGCGCGATGCGGCTCAGCGCGCGCGGACCGCGACCGACGGCCGGACCTCGGCCGGTGGGACGGGGGCGAGGAGCGCGACGACGTCGCCGTCCGGCAGCGACTCCGTGAGCACCACGGCCCAGGTCAGCCGAGGGTCCGTGCTGCGCAGCACCAGGCCGACGGCCGCGTCCGACGCTCCGGTCAGCGCGGTGAGCGGGTGGACGCTCGTGCTGCCCGGCGCCACGCGCAGGGTCGTGGTGCCCAGCACGCCGTCCGGTCCCACCAGCTCGAGGGTCGCCGGTGCGGAGCCGTCGAGGTCCGCGCTCGGCACCGCCGTGACCACCACCTCGCCGCTCACCCCCGGCGGCAGGGCCAGCGGACCGGCGACGCCGAGCACGGTGGCGGGCGCCCAGGCCCGGTCGAGCGGCACGTCCCCGGCGGCGGCCGCGAGGTCGGGAGCCAGGCCGACGCCCTCCCCCCGCGTGATCATCGCGCCGGCGACCACCGCCACGTCGGCGTCGACGACCAGCGTGTAGTAGCCCGGTGGCAGCCCGCCCAGGGGGACGTCGAGCACCTCGCCCGCCACGAGCTCGAGCTCGGCCGCCCCGGGCAGGTCCACCGGGCCCTCCGGTCCCAGCACGGTGATCGCCGCCGTGCCGCCCTGCGAGCCGGGGGCGAGCAGCCGCAGCAGGGCCACGTCCGCGCCGTCGGCCGACGAGGCCGTCACCGCGACGCCGGGCACCACCTGCTGCGGCGCGGGGGCCGCACCGGCCACGACGTCGTCGGTCCCGGCCGGGACGAGCCCGCGCAGCGCGCTGTCCTGCAGGTAGGCGCCCACCCGGCCACCGGCCGCCGTCACGTGCACCACGACCCTCTCCTGCTCGGCGGCGATGCCCTCGAGGAGCACCACGCGCTCCTCGCCCGCCGGCACGAGGTACTGCGGTGCACCCGCCAGCTCGACCGGGCCGGACGGGCCCCAGAGCTCGAGGGACACCGTCGCGGCCGTCCGGCCGGGGTTGACCAGCACGAGACGACCGCTCGAGCCCAGCGCGGTGCTGCCACCGACCAGCCAGACCTCGGCGGCCGCTCGGCCGCACGAGGCCGCGACGAGCCCGCGGAGGTCGCCGTCCGTCGTCCGCACGCCCGTCGCGCCGGCGACCCACGCGGGGACCTCGCCCGCGGCGTCGGCGCGCAGCACCAGCCCGCCGGACAGGCCGTCCACCGTGGCGCCGGCCGCGCGGCCCTCGGGTGCCAGGGTGACGACCGGGTCGCCGTCGGCGCCGTCCAGGGCGCCGAGGCGGGTCACGGCCGCGCCCGAGGTGCCGTCTGGGCTCACGCTCAGCAGGCTCAACGCCGACCGCGACGCGACGGGCGTCGGGTCGAAAGCCGGGTCGTACGCTGCGTCGGAGCCCTCCTCCGGCTCGGTGGCGAGGTGGACCGTCCCCGGGCACACCAGCTCGGTGACGGCGGCCGGGACGTCCACCGCGAGCAGCGGGACGTCCCGTGGCGCCGTGGGGGGCCGCAGCGAGCCCACCGCAGCCACGCCGGCCGTCAGGGCAAGGACGGCGGTCGCCGTCGTCAGCGCGCCGACGACGGCCCACGCGCGGCGGCGGGTGGGCGGCACGCCGTGCTCCGGCCCGCTCATCGCACGCCTCTGCGGCGTCGGACGGGCACGGCCAGCAGCACCGTGACGAGCAGCACCGCGCCCTGGAGCGCCGCCCAGGCTGTGCGGCCGGCAGGGACGTGGCCGACGATGAGCCGGCCACCCTCGGCGGGGACCTCGAAGGCCTGCCGCCAGGACGTCTCCACGGCCCGCAGCTGGCGGCCGTCGAGCCAGGCGCGCCAGCCCGGGTCGGCGCGCTCGGCGAGCACCAGCTGCCGCGGCGCCGTCGCCGCCGCGAGCGTCGTGTCCACGACGCCGTCGGCTGCCGGGACCGCGGCGAGCACCTCACCCGGCGCCCCGCCCGTCCCGGTGAGCAGGCGCGCCCAGGCGGTCGTGCGCGCACCCTCGGCCGTGGACACGCGCCACAGCACCCCGGCCGACGTCTCGGTGACGCGCTCCAGACCGTCCGTCGAGTCGAGCCGGCCCACCAGGGTGGTCCGCGCCGAGGACGCCTCGACGCCGGGCCCGAGGAGCACAGCGCCGACTCCCAGCGCCGCCAGCCCGTCCGCGGCGTCGGCCGCACCGGCGACCAGCCGCGCCACGGCCGTCGCGTACTCCGTCTCGGCGGCGTCGGCCGGCACGGGCTCGGTGGCGTCGAGCGGACCCGCCACGGTGCGGGCCGTCACGGCCCGGCCGAGCTCGGTGAGCTGGACGCCGTCGCCCCGCAGCAGCGTGCCGCGCACCGCGGCGGTGGGTTCCACCTCGAGGGCCAGCACCCGCACGTCGTCGGCGGAGTCCTGCATCTGGACGCCGACCGCCGGCACCACGGGCGCCTCGGAGGTCACCAGGGCGAGGTCGCCGCCGCGCACCGCGACGGTCCAGCCCGCCAGGACGAGCGCCGGGCCCAGCACGGCGAGCGCGGCCAGCCCCGCGGCACCCACCTGGCGCCAGCCGAAGTCGTGACCGGCCACGGCGGCCCGCACGCCGCCGGCGCCCACGAGGGCCGCAGACAGCGCACCGAGCAGCGCGAGGCTCACCCCGCCCCCGGGCCACGCCGCGACCAGCGCGGTGCCCACCGGGTCGACGTCCGCGACGGCGGTCGCTGTGAGGCCGCTGGCCACGGCGGCGGCGAGGCCGACGGCGACGACGAGCCACGCGGCCCGGACCGCCCGCCCGCCGCGCGGTGCCGCGAGCGCCAGGAGCGCCGGGACCAGGACGAGGCCCGCCGCGGCCAGCGCGAGCGCCGTGGCGGCACCGGAGCCACCGGCCCACGGCGGTGGCGTCACGGGCCAGCCGAGCAGCTGCTGCCACGCGGGCGCGCCCGTCGCGGGCAGCACCACGGCCGGGTCGGTGAGCAGCAGCCGCCAGCCGCCGTCCGCCCAGGTGCCCGCGGCCTCGGCCAGCGTCGGGCCGTGCAG
>NZ_DAORSQ010000142.1:0-4892 GCF_035443605.1 Actinotalea sp.
ACGGCGTGCCGGTGACGGTAGTCCGGCCCGTCGACGCGCAGCACCTCGAACCGCGCGGCGAGCGCCTGGATCTCGCGCAGGAAGTCCTCCGCGGCGAACCTCCCCTCGCCGAGCGACTCGGGCAGGGTGTTGGAGGTCGCGGCCAGCGCGACCCCGGCGTCCGCGAGCTCTCGGAGCAGGCGTGACATCAGCACCGTGTCACCCGGGTCGTCGAGCTCGAACTCGTCGATGCAGACCAGCCGCCGCCGGGCCAGCGCCGCGACGGTCGCGGCGAAGCCGAGCGCCCCGACGAGGTGGGTGTACTCCACGAAGGTCCCGTACGCCGTCGTCTCGGGCCCGACGGTGTGCGCGAGGGCGGCGAGCAGGTGGGTCTTGCCGACCCCGAAGCCGCCGTCGAGGTAGACCGCCGGCCGGCGGGCCGGCCGACCGCGGCCCAGCACCCGGCTCCACGCCGAGGCGGGTGGTGCGGTCAGCTCGGCGGCGACGGCCAGCAGTCGCACCTGGGCCGCGCGCTGGCTGGGGTGGTCCGGGTCCGGCAGGTAGGTGTCGAAGGTCGCACCGGCGAAGTGGCGAGGGGGCACGAGCGACGCGAGCAGGTCCGCGGCCGGGACCCGCGGGTCGCGGCCCACGAGGCTCGGGGTCGTCACGGCCGAACGTCCGGGCGCCCGTGCCTCGCGGGGTCGGTGGCGCGCACGTCCGCCCGCGGGGCGACGGGCACCACCGCGGGCGAGGCTGGTCGGTCGAGCACGTCCACCACCGCGGCGGCCACCTGCTCGACCGGCACGGTGTGCGCGGGGTCGAGGTTGCGCTCGTCCCCGGCGACCGAGACGGTCACGTCGACCTCGTGGAACCGCACGCGGGCACCGAGCGTCTCGGCACGCAGCACCTCGAGCAGCATCCGCTGGGCCGCGCCGGTGACGCTGACCGGGCCGGAGCCGGCCATCGGCTCGGTCGCGGCGGCGCCGTTGAGCAGCACGTAGGCGGGATCGGGGCCGGTGAGCAGCGGCGCGAGCGCACGCACGACGAGGAAGTGCCCGGTGAGGTGGCTCTCGACGAGCCCGCGCCACGTGGCCGGGTCGAGCGCGACGAGCTCCGGGCCCAGCCACCAGCCGCCGATCGCTGCGACCGCGGCACCGGGGTGCCAGCCCGGCTCGGCGAGCACGGCGCGCAGCTCGTGCGGGTCCTCCCACGACGTGACCTGCACGGTGCGCACCCCGTCGTCCGCCGGGCTGCGCGGTGCGTCGTCGTGGCGGGTGTTGCGACGCGTCGGCACCACCACGCGCGTGCCGCGGGCCCGGAGCGCTGCCACGACGGCGGAGCCGACGAGGCCGGTCCCGCCCGCCACGACGACGACGGGGTCGGTGGCCGGCGGGTGGGCCGGTGCCGGGGCGGGAGTCACGCGGGCCATGCTAGGCCGCCGCCCGGCGGCACCGCGGCGCTAGGCTCTCAGGGTGAGCGAGATCATCCTGGTCCTGACCGAGGTGTCGCTCGGCGCAGCCGACGTCGAGCACATCACCGCGCTGCACCCCGACGAGGACCTGCGGTACCACGTGCTCGTCCCGGCGGACACGGAGCACAACCTGCTCGTCTCGCTCGTCGACCACCTCAGCCTCGGCGAGCTGCGGGCCGCTCTCGACGACGTGCTCGGACGCGAGCCGCAGCCCGTCGAGGCGCACGCCACGGCCGGCGAGCGGGTGACCGCCTCCATCGCCGCGTTCGCGGCGGCCGGCCGCGCCGCCGACGGTGCCGTCGTCGCGGACGACCCGCTGCCAGCGCTGCGCGCCGCCGTGCGCGCCCCGGTGCGCGAGGTCGTCGTCGTCACGCTGCCGCACGCGCTCGAGGACACGTTCCACACCGACTGGGCCTCGCGGGCCCGCGAGGAGCTCCGGGTCCCGGTGCTCCACCTCTACGCCGGGACCAGCCGGCTCGGCTGAGCGACCGGGGCGACGACGCTCGTCTGGCGAGGACGGTCGTCTGGCGAGGACGATGGTCGGGCCACGGCGGTCGTCAGGTCCGGACCGTGTGCCCCGCGCGCTCGATGGTCCGGCGCGCCAGGACGTCGAGCGAGTCGACGAGCGTGCGGTCAGCCGTGAGCAGGTCGTGGTCGGCCGCGACGATGGACAGCTCCGTGCAGCCGAGCACCACGACCTGGGCGCCCCGCGCGCGCAGGCGCGCCATGACCGCGTGCAGCGCGTCGACGTCCACCGGCCGCCCGGCCTTGACCTGCTCGTAGATGACGCGCATGACGACGGCCTGGTCGTCGGGCTCGGGGGCGAGGCACGTGAGCCCCCTCGCCGCAAGGGCGCGCTCGTAGACCCCCGCGAGCAGCGTGCCCGTGGTGGCCAGCAGGCCCACGGTGGTCAGGCCCTCGACCCGGCGCGCGGCCTCGAGGACGGTCTCCTCGACGATGTTGAGCACCGGGACGTCCACGGCTGCCACGATCTCGTCGGTGAAGTGGTGCGCCGTGTTGCACGGCAGCACGAGGAACGACACCCCGAAGCGCTCCAGGCGGCGCGCGTCCTGCGCCATGACGGGACCGGGGTCCTCGGTCGACGTGCCGACGATGAAGGCCGTGCGGTCCGGGATCGTCGCATGGTTGAGGACCACGAGGTCGAGGTGGTCCTGGTCGCGCGCAGCGTCCGTCAGCCGCACCACCATGTCCAGGAAGTACGCGGTGGCCTGCGGACCCACCCCACCGATGACACCGACCGGCAGGGCGGTGCCGACGACGAGGTCCGGGGCGGTCATGCGCGGCCGATCTCGCGCCATGCGGCGACCGGGTAGTGCCGGCGGTACTTGCGGAACTGGTTGAGCTGGGCGATGACGAGGTAGGCGATGCGTCGGGGGTCCCGCTCGGCGCGGTACCACAGGGGGTTGGTCGCACGGCCGGCGCGCATCAGCCCGCGCACCCGCGCGCGCAGCGCCGGGTCGGCGATGTAGCGCAGCAGGAGCCGGCGCGGCAGCACCGTGTAGAGGTGCGCCGTCGTCAGCTGCTCCGGCTCGCCGTCCGCCAGCGGCGAGAGGCCCTCGAGGTACTCCCGGACGTACGGCTCCGCGGTGTTGCGCCCCGCGGCCGTGATGTAGAAGTTGCTGCGGCCCAGGCGCGGGTTGAGCTCGAAGAAGACCGTCCGGCCGTCGCGCGGGTCGGCCTTGAGGTCGAAGTTGGCCCACCCCGTCCAGCCGATGTGCTCGAGCAGCCGGCGGGCCTGCTCGACGATCTCGCCGTCGCCGCCCGTGACGATCCCGGCGGGGTTGCCCAGCGCCCCGGGCGTGTGCTCCTCGAGCAGCACCTGGCCGTAGGACGCGAACCGCATCCGGCCGGTCCTGTCGCAGTAGCACGTGAGGATGCGCATGCCCGAGTCGTCCCCGGGGATGAGGTCCTGGATGATGAACGGCGCGCGGTAGCCCGACGCCTTGACCCGGCCGAGGAGCGCGTGCAGCTCCGCTGGCGAGCCCACCGTGAAGACCTTCTTCTTCCCCGGGAACTCCACCCGGTGGTACGCGGCCGTGTCGCCCGTCTTGGCGATGACGGGGAAGCGCAGGGTCGAGGTGTCGGGCATGGTGTCCGAGCCGACGTCGTGCACCACCGTGGCGGGGTGCCCCAGGCCGAGCTCGCCGCACAGACGGCCGAAGCTCTCCTTGTCCGTCACGCGGTCGAGCACGTCGCGCTGGACGTACGGCACGACGTAGAGGTCCTCGAGCCGGTCCCGGTTCTCGACGATCGTCCGCACCAGCCAGTCCGCGCTGCCGAGGAGGATGAGGCGCTTGCCGGCGTGCTCCGCGGCGATGGCGCGCAGGCGTGCGACGACGACGTCGGGCTGGTCGATGCGCGGCTCGACGACGTTGGTGAGGATGCGAGAGTGCCGCACGAGGCCCGTCGCGACCGTGGAGACGACGACGGGTCGCACCCCGTAGGCCTCGTGGAACGTCCGCGCGAGGCTGTAGGCCCCGATGTCGCCGCCGAGGATGACGGGCTGCAGGTCGGACGTCGGGACGGCCGCCATCGGCTCAGGCCTCGATCTCGGTGCGGTCCGTGGTCCACCGGGTGTGGAAGGTGCCGGGTCGGTCGGTGCGCTGGTAGGTGTGGGCGCCGAAGAAGTCGCGCTGGGCCTGGATGAGGTTGGCGGGCAGGCGCTCGGACCGGACGCCGTCGTAGTACGCCAGCGAGGAGCCGAACGCCGGTGTGGGGATCCCGGCGAGGGCCGCCTGGGCGACGACGCGTCGCCAGGCCGGCACGCCGGCCCCGACCGCGGAGACGAAGTACGGCGCGGCCAGCAGCAGCGGCAGGTCCGGGTCGGCGGCGTAGGCCTCGGTGATCCGGTCGAGGAACGCGGCACGGATGATGCACCCGCCGCGCCAGATCCGGGCCATCGCGCCACGGTCGATGCCCCAGCCGTGCTCGGCGGACGCGGCGGCGATCTGGTCGAACCCCTGGGAGTACGCCACGACCTTCGAGGCGTACAGCGCCAGGCGCACGTCCTCGACGAACGCGTCACGATCCGCCACCGCCAACGGCTCGGTTCCCGCGGGCAGCACCCCGGCAGCGGCAGCGCGCTGCGGGGCCGAACCGGACAGCGCACGGGCGAAGGTCGCCTCGGCGATGCCGGTGATGGGGACCCCGAGGTCCAGGGCGTTCTGCACCGTCCAGCGCCCGGTGCCCTTCTGCTCGGCCCGGTCCGCCACGACGTCCACGAACGCGCCGCCGGTGACGGGGTCAACGTGGGACAGGACGTCGGCGGTGATCTCGATGAGGAAGGACTGCAGGTCGCCGGTGTTCCACGCCGCGAAGATCCGACCGATCTCCGCCGCGTCAGCACCGAGCCCCTGGCGCAGCAGGTCGTAGGCCTCGGCGATGAGCTGCATGTCGGCGTACTCGATGCCGTTGTGCACCA
>NZ_DAORSQ010000143.1:0-4888 GCF_035443605.1 Actinotalea sp.
CGGCCTCCGTGTCCATCGTCTCGACGAGCACGCGGGTGGTGGCGTCCGTGCCGTGCTGGGTGTCGAGGATGCGGACCTTGAAGTCGATGAGCTCGAACCGCTCGATCTCCGGGTAGGTCGCGGCGATCGCCTTGCGCAGGGCGTGGTCCAGCGCGTTGACGGGACCGTTCCCCTCCCCCGTCGCCAGCACGCGCTCACCGCCCACGTGCATCTTCACCGTGGCCTCGCTGCTGGCCTGGGTCGGGTCCCCGGCCGCGGTCTCGACGAAGACGCGCCAGCTCTCGGTGGTGAAGTAGGCGAGCCGGGTGCCGTCGAGCTCCTCGCGCAGCAACAGCTCGAACGAGGCGTCCGCTGCGTCGTAGGTGTAGCCCTGTGCCTCGGCGTCCTTGACCCGGTTGGTCACCTTGGACAACAGCTCGTCGCGGCCCGCGAGGTCGAAGCCCAGCTCGCGGCCCTTGAGCTCGATCGAGGCCCGCCCGGCCATGTCCGAGACGAGCATGCGCATGTCGTTGCCCACGGCCTGGGGGTCGGCGTGCTGGTACATGTCCGGGTCGACCTTGATCGCGCTGGCGTGCAGGCCCGCCTTGTGCGCGAACGCGCTGGCCCCGACGTACGGCTGGCGCGCGAACGGCGCGATGACCGTGATCTCGCTGATCGCGTGCGCGATCTGGGTCATCTTGCGCAGGCCGTCGTCGGCCAGCGTGCGCCGGCCGGTCTTCAGCTCGAGGTTCGCCACGACGGTGAGCAGGTCCGCGTTGCCCGTGCGCTCGCCGTAGCCGTTGATGGTGCCCTGGACGTGCACGGCACCGGCCGAGACCGCGGCCAGGGTGTTGGCGACGGCGCAGCCCGTGTCGTTGTGCGCGTGCATGCCCAGCCGGCCACCCGTGCGGGCGCCGACGGCTGCGACGATCTCGTGCACCCACTCGGGCAGCATCCCGCCGTTGGTGTCGCACAGCACCACCGTCTCTGCTCCCGCCTCGAACGCGGCGACGGCCGCGCGCACCGCGTAGTCGGGGTCGAACCGGTAGCCGTCGAAGAAGTGCTCGGCGTCCAGGACGACGCGTCGGCCCTCGCCCCGCAGGAAGGCCACGGTGTCGGCGATCATCGCGAGGTTCTCCTCGCCCGTGGTGCGCAGCGCGCGCTCCACGTGCCGGATGTCGCTCTTGGCCACGAGGGTCACCACGGGTGCCTCGCTGTCCAGGAGCGCGCGCACCTGCACGTCGTCCGACGCCTTGACGCCCGCCTTGCGGGTGGCACCGAAGGCGGCGAGCACTGCTGTGCGCAGGTCCAGCTCCTTGGCCGCCCGCCGGAAGAACTCGGTGTCCTTGGGGATCGCACCCGGCCAGCCGCCCTCGATGAAGCCGACCCCGAGCTCGTCGAGCAGGGGGGCGATGGCGAGCTTGTCCGCGACGGACAGGTTCATGCCCTCCTGCTGCGCGCCGTCGCGCAGGGTGGTGTCGTAGACGTCGAAGGTGGTGTCCACCGGGTTCTCCTCGGTCGGGCCGCCGGCTGCGGTGCCTGCGGTCGAGCTGGTGTGGCGGGTGCTGCTCGCGGTGCGTCCTGCTGGTGGTGCGTGACCTGATGTCCTGCCCGGGCGGGGGTGGTGCCGGGGCCGACGTCGGCCGGACGGGTGTGCCCGGACCAACAAAAAGACCCCCCGGGGTACGGGAGGTCTGCGCGTCCGGCGGGTGTGCCGAACGCGCTACTCGATAATGAGGGTGAACCGGGTCACGCGGGCATCATGGCACACGTCACGCGGTCCGGGAAGCATCGTCCCGCCGGGTGGCGCCGGGACCTCGGGCCCGGCGCCGCACCGGGCGGCGTCGTCGGTCAGACGAGCCGGTGCATCCACCCGTGCGTGTCGGTGGCCCGTCCGTACTGGATCGAGGTCAGCTGGTGGCGGATCGCCGCCGTGACGGTTCCCGTCGCGCCGCCGTTGACAGGCAGGTCGAACCCCTCGCCCGCGAGCCGCCCGATGGGCGTCACCACGGCAGCCGTCCCGCACGCGAAGACCTCGGTCACCTCGCCAGACCGCAGCCCGTCGAGCACCTCGGCCAGGGGCACGTCCCGCTCGACGACCTCGTGCCCGCCCTCGCGCAGCAGGGTGAGGATCGAGTCGCGCGTGACGCCCTCGAGGATCGTGCCGCTCAGCGCCGGCGTGACCACCGAGCCGTCGCGCCGCACGGTCATGACGTTCATCCCGCCGAGCTCCTCGAGCAGGGTGTTGGTCGCGGCGTCGAGGAAGCAGACCTGCTCGCAGCCGTGACCGTAGGCCTCCTGCTGGGGCAGCAGGCTCGCGGCGTAGTTGCCGCCGCACTTCGCGGCGCCCGTGCCGCCGGGACCCGCGCGGTGGTAGTCCTCGGCGACCCAGATCGAGACCGGCCGCACGCCCCCGGCGAAGTACGGGCCGACCGGCGAGGCGATGACGACGTAGTCCACGCCGCGCGCCGGACGCACACCGAGGAACGTCTCGGACGCGAACATGAACGGGCGCAGGTACAGGCTCGTCTCGTCGCCGGAGGGCACCCACGCCTCGTCGGTGCGCACCAGTGCCTCGATCGAGGCGAGGAAGTCCTCGACGGGGAGCTCCGGGAGCGCCAGTCGACGGGCCGACGCCGCGAAGCGTCGCGCATTGGCCTCGGGCCGGAAGGTCCACACGGAGCCGTCGACGTGCCGGTAGGCCTTGAGCCCCTCGAAGACCTCCTGGCCGTAGTGCAGGACGGCCGCGCCCGGGTCCAGCTGCAGCGGGCCGTGGGCGACGACGCGTCGGTGCGTCCAGCCGCCGTCCGCCGACCAGTCGACGCGGACCATGTGGTCGGTGAAGACCGTGCCGAAGGTCGGGGCGGCCATGAGGTCGGCGCGCTCGGCCGCTGGGCGCCGGTGGTCGCTGGGCGTGACGGCGTACGCGTCGGCCGTGATCGCCGTCGTACCGGGAAGCGCGGTCATGTCGGGTCCTTTCACCAGGGTTGCGAGGGTACCGGCGGTGACGGCCGACGGGGGGAGATCAGCCGGCGACGCGTGCCGCCAGGTCGGAGCCCACCTCGGCCGTCGTCCGTACTCGGTCGCCCCGCTCGGCGAGGTCGGCCGCGACGGCCGCCTCGACGCGCGCCGCGGCCTCGGCCAGGCCCAGGTGGTCGAGCAGCATGCTCACGCTCATGACCGTCGCGGTCGGGTCCGCCTTGCCCTGGCCCGCGATGTCCGGCGCCGAGCCGTGCACGGGCTCGAACATCGAGGGCGTGGTGCGGTCCGGGTTGATGTTGCCCGACGCCGCCAGACCGATGCCACCGGTGATGGCGGCGGCCTGGTCGGTGAGGATGTCGCCGAAGAGGTTGTCCGTGACGATGACGTCGAACCGCGACGGCTTCGTGGTCATGAAGATCGTCGCCGCGTCGACGTGGAGGTAGTCCGTGGTGACGCTGGGGAAGTCGGCGTTGACGGCCTCGACCGTGCGGCGCCACAGGTGGCCGGCGTGCACCAGCACGTTGTGCTTGTGCACGAGCGTCAGGTGCCGGCGGGGACGGGCGGCGGCGCGCGCGAACGCGTCCCGGACCACGCGCTCGACGCCGAAGGCGGTGTTGACGCTCACCTCGTTGGCGACCTCGTGCGGGGTGCCCACGCGGATCGCCCCGCCGTTGCCGACGTAGGGACCCTCGGTGCCCTCGCGGACGACGACGAAGTCCACCTCGCCCGGGTCGGCGAGCGGCGAGCGCACCCCCGGGTACAGGCGTGCGGGGCGCAGGTTGACGTAGTGGTCGAGCTCGAACCGCAGGCGCAGCAGCAGCCCACGCTCGAGCACGCCCGACGGCACGCCCGGGTCGCCGATCGCACCGAGCAGGATCGCGTCGTGCGCCCGCACGGTCGCGAGGTCCGCGTCCGTGAGCGTCTCACCCGTCGCGTGCCAGCGGCGCGCGCCCAGGTCGAGGTGGGTCGGGGCGATCGTCACGTCGGTGCCGGCGAGCGCTGCATCGAGCACCAGCAGACCCTGCTCGACGACCTCGGTCCCGATGCCGTCCCCGGCGACGACGGCCAGCTTCACGGTGCGTGTCATGCGTCCGACCCTATCTCTCTCGTCCCATATGTCGGGATGGCCATCTCAGTTTTCGGACCCCTGCGGATCCGTCCCTCCACCGCGGGACGCCGTCGTCCGCACGCCATCCGTGTCCCCCGGGCGGGTGCGGAGCGTTCGGGTCGAGACACGCCAGCGTGTCGCACCCCGCCGCTCCGCACCAGGACCGATCGCTCCGCGGGCTGACCGAACCCTCCGCGGGCTGACCGAACCCTCCGCGGGCTGACCGAACCCTCCGCGGTCTGACCGAACCCTCCGCGCGACGTGCCCGGACGCTCCACCCGAGGACGGGACCCTCCGCACCCTCGTGAGGGTGCGGAGGGCCCGTGCCGCGTCAGCGGGCCGCGTGGCCCTCGACGTAGTCCGAGTCGCTCGGCTTGATCCAGGAGAACATCTTGCGCAGCTCGCGCCCGGTGGTCTCGATGGGGTGCGCCTCGCCCTGGGCCCGCAGGGCCTTGAACTCCGGCGCCCCGGCGTCCTGGTCCGCGATGAACCGCGCCGCGAAGGCACCCGACTGGATGTCCGCGAGAACCGCCTTCATGTTCTCCTTGACGACCGGGCTGATGACCCGCGGGCCGGAGACGTAGTCGCCGTACTCCGCGGTGTCGGAGACGCTCCAGCGCTGCTTCGCGATACCGCCCTCGACCATGAGGTCGACGATGAGCTTGAGCTCGTGCAGCACCTCGAAGTACGCGACCTCGGGCTGGTAGCCGGCCTCGGTGAGGACCTCGAAGCCGTACATGACGAGCTGCGAGGCACCGCCGCACAGCACGGCCTGCTCGCCGAACAGGTCGGTCTCGGTCTCCTCGGTGAACGTGGTCT
>NZ_DAORSQ010000144.1:0-4818 GCF_035443605.1 Actinotalea sp.
GAGGCCGAGACCACGTGGATGACGGTGGGCGTGGGACCGAACATCGTCGAGGCGTCGTGGGAGGCGCTGGTCGACTCCATCACGTTCGGCCTGCTGCGGGCTGGGGTGACCGACCGCTCGGCCTGACGACGGGGCGGGGCGGCGGGTGGTCGCGGGCGGCCATCGGCAGGCGCGGTCAGCCCACCGCCGGCCGCCGCGCCACGACGTGGAAGACGTGCCAGTGCTTGGGGCCGGTGAACGACGTCCCGGGCTCGTCCTCCTCGCGCCAGTGCAGCAGGTCCAGGCCCGCCAGGAGCCCCTGGACCTGCGCGAGCGTGTGGAACGTCATGCCCGAGGTGCCGGCCGCGCCGTCGCGCACCCCGAAGAGCTGGACGACGAGCATGCCGCCCGGTCGCAGCGCGCCGCGGACCCGTCGCCACAGCGCGTCGAAGTCCTCCGGCGGGCAGTAGGGCAGCGCGTACGAGGAGTGGACCAGGTCGGCGGCCGGCAGGTCCCCGACCTCGCCGAACGCACGGTGCTGCACGTGCAGGCGGTCCCGCACGGCCGGGTCGACCCGCGCCACCAGCCGGGCAAGGGCTGCGGGTTCGCCGTCGACCGCGTGGACGTGCCAGCCCGCGGCGAGCAGCACCTCGACCTCGATGCCCTCGCCGCACCCGAGGTCGACGGCGACCGGTGCACCGACCGGGGGCGCCGGCACGACGTCGTGCGCGCCGCCCGGCACGTCAGCCAGTGCCTCGTCGACGTCGGGACGGCGCAGCGCGAGCGCCTCGAGCAGCAGCTGGCGCGGTGCGCGGCCGTGCTGGTGCGCGTTGTACTCGTCCCAGCTGATGTCGTGCGGCACCGCGCCAGCCTAGGGTGACGCCGAGCACGTCCGGCACGTGGCGGGTCCCCGGTCCGGGCCGTAGGTCCGTGGGCGCCCGCGTCGCGACGGAGGAGCGTGGGCCATGGTGGGCCGAGCGGTCGACACCGTGGAGAGACTTGCCGTCGTACATACCCCTGGGGGTACTGTGTCGGCGGGCCCTCACCGGTGCGGGCCGTGACCCGGCGCTGTCGGACGACGGCGCGGCGGCCGGCACCACGGGCTCGAGGAGGAGATCGTCGGTGGCACGAGTCGTGATTCTTGGGGCGGGCATCGCTGGGCACACGGCCGCCCTGCACCTGCGTCGGTGGCTGGGCAAGGAGCACGACGTCGTCGTCGTGTCACCGAGCTCGAAGTGGAACTGGATCCCGTCGAACATCTGGGTCGGCGTGGGCAAGATGGCCCCGGAGAAGGTGGTCTTCCCGCTCGCACCCATCTACCGGCGCAAGGGCATCGAGTTCCACCAGGCCTTCGGGACCACGATCTTCCCCGAGGGCACGACAGACGACGCGCGACCCCAGGTCGAGATCCGCTCCACCGAGAAGGCCACCGAGGGGCAGACCCGGCGCCTCACCTACGACTACCTCGTCAACGCGACCGGGCCCAGACTCAACTTCGCGGCCACCCCCGGCCTCGGCCCGGACGGCAACTCGTGGTCGGTCTGCACGGCGTCGCACGCCGAGGAGACGGCCCACGCGTTCGACCGGCTCATCGCGCAGATGCAGGCCGGTCAGAGCAAGAAGATCGTCATCGGCACGGGCCACGGCATGTGCACCTGCGAGGGTGCCGCGTTCGAGTACACGTTCAACGTCGAGCACGAGCTGCGCGAGCGCGGCGTCCGCGACAAGGCCGAGGTGGTCTACCTCACCAACGAGAACGAGCTCGGCGACTTCGGCGTCGGCGGCATGAGCTTCACCCAGCAGGGGTTCACCACCTCGAGCAAGACGTGGACCGAGTCCCTGTTCCGCGAGCGCGGCGTCACGGCGATCGTCCAGTCGCACGTCCAGAAGGTCGAGCCGGGCGTGGTGCACTACGAGCAGCTGGACGGCAGCGAGCACACGCTCGACTTCGACTTCGCGATGCTGCTGCCGCCGTTCCGCGGCGCGGACCTCAAGGCCTTCGACCGCGCGGGCACCGAGATCACCGACGTCCTGTTCGCGCCGAGCGGGTTCCTCAAGGTCGACGCGGACTACACGCCCAAGCCCTACGAGGAGTGGCGGGCCGAGGACTGGCCGACCACCTACCGCAACCCGACGTACCCGAACATCTTCGCCCCGGGGATCGCGTTCGCCCCGCCGCACCCCATCTCGGTACCACGCAAGAGCCCCAACGGCACGGTCATCACGCCGGCGCCGCCGCGCACCGGCATGCCGTCCGGCATCCAGGCCCGGGTGGTCGCCGAGACCATCCGCGACCTCGTCAAGGACCCGTCGGCGCACGCGCACGAGGCCTCGATGGCCCGGATGGGTGCCGCGTGCATCGCCTCGGCGGGGTCCGGCCTGCGTCGAGGCTCGGCGGCCTCGATGACGATGTTCCCCGTGGTCCCGGACCGGGTGCGCTACCCGGCCACGGGACGCGACGTCAAGGGGACCTCGGGCGAGATCGGGCTGGCCGGGCACTGGATGAAGGCCCTGCTGCACTACCTGTTCATCTACAAGGCCAAGGCGCGTCCGCTCTGGTTCCTCATCCCCGAGTGACGACCCCCACGACCTGAGAGGACCCCCCATGGACGCCACCACCGCGACCGGCGAGTCGATCGCCAGCGCGCCCCTGCCCACCCCCGCGACCCTGAAGCGGCGCCAGAACCTCGTCTACCAGGCGTACCGGTTCCTCGCGATCAACCTCAAGATGATCCGGGTCATCGCGCGCGGGCACCACTGAGGCCACAGGCGCGACGGGCTGCACCCGGCGACCGCGGGTGCACCCCGTCGCGCATCCCTGGGATGATCTGCGGATGCGCGGAGAGTACAAGGTGCCTGGTGGCAAGCTCGTGGCGGTCGACGTCGAGGTCGACGGCGGCGCGCTGACCGACGTCGCGGTGAGCGGCGACTTCTTCCTCGAGCCCGACTCCGCTCTCGGGGCGATCGACGCCGCGTTGCTCGGGGTGCCGGTCACCTCGACCGTGGCCCAGCTGACACAGGTCCTCGAGGCCGCACTCACCCCGGACGTCACGATGGTGGGTTTCACCCCCGAGGCGATCGCGATCGCCGTGCGCCGCGCACTGGGGCACGCGACGCGGTGGGAGGACCACACCTTCGAGATCGTGCACGAGGCGGCGGAGGAGCCCGCGATGCACATGGCGCTCGACGAGGTGCTCGCCGAGGCCGTCGGGGCCGGCACGCGCGGCCCGACCCTGCGCCTCTGGGAGTGGGGCGCGCCCGCCGTCGTCATCGGCTCGTTCCAGTCGTTGCGCAACGAGGTGGATGCCGAGGCCGCCGAGCGGCACGGGATCACCGTCGTGCGGCGCATCTCCGGCGGCGGCGCAATGTTCATCGAGCCGGGCAGCACCATCACCTACTCCCTGACCGTCCCGGCGTCCCTGGTCGAGGGGCTGAGCTTCGAGAAGTCCTACGCCTTCCTGGACGACTGGGTGCTCGGCGCGCTGGGCGGGCTGGGCATTGCGGCCACCTACGTGCCGCTCAACGACATCGCCTCGCCGGCAGGCAAGATCGCGGGGGCGGCGCAGAAGCGGCTGGCCAGCGGGGCCGTGCTGCACCACGTGACGATGGCCTACGACATCGACGCCACGAAGATGCTCGAGGTGCTGCGGATCGGGCGGGAGAAGCTCTCCGACAAGGGCACCACGAGCGCCAACAAGCGGGTGGACCCGTTGCGCTCGCAGACCGGGATGGCCCGGGCCGACGTGATCGAGGCGTTCAAGGCACACTTCCGTTCGCGGTATGCCACGATCGACGGTGCCGTGACGCCGGCCGAGCGCGAGCGGGCGCTGGCCCTCGTCGCGAGCAAGTTCGGCACGCCGGGGTGGACCGCGCGGGTGCCGTGACGGTGGGGCGCCCCGACGGCGACGGTGACGGCGACGGCGACGGTGGTGGTGGTGGTCGGGCGCCGCGGGCGGGAGACGGTCGCGTGCCGGGTCAGGCCAGCGGCGCACGGGGCCCGAAGGCCGCGCTGCCGATCCGCAGCAGGGTCGACCCCTCGGCGACGGCTGCCTCGATGTCCCCGCTCATGCCCATCGACAGCTCGGTGGCCCCGGCCGTCCCGGGCGCACCGCTGCCGGCGACGGCGTCGCGCAGCTCGCGAAGGAGCCTGTAGCCGGAGCGCACCAGGGCGACGTCGTGCGAGCGCGCGCCCACCGTCATCAGGCCGGTCAGCCGCAGCCGGGGGAGCGCCGCGACGGCCGTGGCCAGGGCCACCGCGTCCGCGGGTGCGACGCCGTGCTTGGTCGGCTCGCCGGAGACGTTGACCTGCACCATCACCTCGAGGTCACGATCGGTCGCCACGCAGCGGCTCGACAGGCGCCGGGCGAGGTCGAGGGTGTCGACGCTCTGCACGCACGCGGCCCAGGCGAGCGCGGCGTTGACCTTGTTGGACTGCAGCGGGCCGATGACGTGGACGGCGGGCCCGAGGTCCGCCAGCGCCGGTGCCTTGGCGACGAGCTCCTGGACGCGGTTCTCGCCGAGGAGGTCCGCCCCCGCGACGACGGCGGCACGGACGACCTCGACCGGCATCGTCTTGCTGGCGAGCAGGATGCGGACGTCCTGCGGCGAGCGGTCCGCGGCAGTGGCGGCCGCTGCGACCCGGGCCCGTACGACGGCGAGGCGCGCGGGCAGATCGGCGATGCGGGCGTCGGCATCGGGCGTCGTCGCGCCCGCCCGGTCGGTTCCCACATCCGGACCCTACCGGCGCCCGGGGCGGCCCCCGCGCCGGGCGCCGGTCGGCGTCTCGCGTCGCCGTCGGCCTGCGCCTCGTCACCGGGGCGTGCTGCCGCGTCGCCGTCG
>NZ_DAORSQ010000145.1:0-4693 GCF_035443605.1 Actinotalea sp.
GTGCTGTTCGCGTTCGCGGCAGGGGAGGAGCTCTCCGAGCACACATCGGCTCGGCCGACCATCGTGCATGTCCTCCAAGGGGAGGCGGACGCGACCGCCGGCGGGGAGGCGTTCGCCGCCGGCGCCGGCACCTGGTTCCGTATGGCGCCGAACATGCCGCACTCCATCAAGGCTCGCACCGGCCTGGTGATGGCGCTCTACCTGCTGCGGATGCGCGTGGGGACGCTGGCGTTCCTCGGCACGTCGGCCTGGTTCTTCCTCGCGGTCAACCTGCTCAAGGTGCCGTTCAGCGTGGGCCTCGGGCTCATCACCCCTGACTCGCTGCGCCTCAGCGCGGCGATCGCCCCGGGGATCCTCGTCGGCGCGCTGGCCGGCCGGCGGCTGGTGCGCGGCATGTCCCGCGAGGTCTTCGAGCTCGCAGCGCTCGTGGCGACAGCGGCCGCGGCGGTGTGGCTGCTCGTCGGGCGAGGGTGACGCAGGAGACTGGGGCCCGCGCGGATCAGGGAGCCGGGCAGGCGCCGCTGTCGACCAGGAGGGTCAGGTCGAAGGCTGGTCCGGCCCACTCCTGGAGAACCTCGCGGTGACGGGGGCCGATCGCCGAGCGGAGCACGGCGACCGGTGGATCTGTGGCGACGAGGGCCTGGCAGTCGGTGATCTCCCACCGGACCAGAAGGTTTCCGGTCTGCCCGGGCGACAGCCGCTGCGGGAGTGCGGTCGCCGGGCCGAGGTCGACGCCCGGCAGGACATCCTCGAGCGCGAGGGACTCCGGGTGGGCATCGGTGGGTGACCCGAGCAGCTGCGCCTCGGGCGGCAGCACCCACGCGCCGACGACGTGCGCCCCAGGCACGTCCTCGACCGACTCGACGACGAGCGACGGCCATCCTGCGGGGCTCAGCTCGCTGGTGGTGAGCACACCGTCCGTGCCGAACGTCTGCCACGCGCCACCGCCGACATCGCCGGCCCGCAGCGTGGGTGCGAGCACCGTCGGGGAGAACCAGGCCACGGTCCCGAGTGCCGCCGCCAGACCCAGCAGGGCAAGGTTGCGCCCGGCCGTGGGCCGCGGGACCAGGGAGTCAAGGCTCGGGTCCGCCACGCTTGCGGTGCTCATTGCACCATCGTACTATGACAGTACGACAAACGAGTGGGGTGACGGTGGTCAGCGCGATCTCGGTCCTCCTCGTGGCGCTCCTGGCCGTGGGCTCCCTGCTCCTGGTCGCGCTCGTCGTGGCCCCGGTCCTCGTCCCGGTCGCCGTCACGACGCGAGACGTCCACTGGCTCGCCGGGCGCTCCGTTCTCACCGAGCGGGAGTCGGACGTCCTCGCCCGCTACCTCACGCGCCACCGCCGGCACCGGGCAGTCGGCGCGCTGCTGGGTGTGCTGCTCGCGCTCGTCCTGGGGCTGAGGTGGTCCACGGTCGGGGACGGGGCGGTGAGTGCTGGCCCGCTGGCCAACGTGCTGTTCTGCGGGATCGTCGGCCTGGTGGTGGGTGCCCTGTCCGCGGAGAGCTTCCGCCTCAGCGAGCCGCCATCGACCGCGGTGGCCGCGTCCCTGGCGGCCCACCCCACCCCGGCCCGGCCCGACGTCACGCTGCAGGCCCGTGGGTTGGTGGTGACGGCGCTCCTCGCCGGGGTCGTCGTCGAGGTCCTCGGTCGCGGCCTCGGTCCGCTCGTCATCGCCCTCGGCGGTCTGGCCGTCGGTGTGCTCGCCGAGGCGACGCTCCGCGCGATCGCCGGGCGCCGCCGGCCGGTGCTCTCCGACCGTGCGCTCGAGGTCGACCTGCGGATGAGGGTCTTCGCGAGCACCGCGACCGCGTGGCTCCAGCTCGCCGCGGCGGTGCAGACGCTCGCCTGGGTCCTGGCATCGCTGCCGCTGGGAGACGCCCTGCGTGCGCTGCAGGGGCTCGTCGGGCTCGTCGGGCTGGTCGCCACGCTGGTGCTGCTCCGCCAGGCCTCGCCCCGCCCGCCCCGGGGCTGGGTGGTCCCGTCGGGCGCGGAACGGGTGCTGCCGTGATCGTCAGCGTCGACGCGCGCTCGGCCGTCCCGGTGTTCGAGCAGCTCCGAGCGCAGATCGAGCGCCTCATCGCCTCGGGTCAGCTCCCGTCGGGCAGCGTCCTGCCACCCATCCGCCATCTCGCGGCCGACCTCGGGCTGGCCCGTGGCACCGTCCACAAGGTGTACGACGCGCTCGCCCGGGAGGGGCTCGTCGAGTCGGCTGGTCGGCACGGCACGATCGTGCTCGACGGTGCCCGCGTGACGACCACCGCGAACGACCTCGCGGCCGCGGCCGACACCGTGGCGCTCGTCGTCCGGCAGCTGGGGCTCGACCCGGGCGCAGCGCACCGCGCCGTCGACGAGGCGCTCGCGCGGCTGTAGCCGATCCGTGCGGGTGGCCGTGTCGACCGGCTCCTTGACACTCGCTGCTTACCGAGCAATCTGGCCATCGTCGCTTACTCGGTAAGCAATCTCGTAGGGGGACGCATGTCGGTACGTCAGGGAATCCTCGCGCTGCTCGGCGAGCAGCCGATGCACGGCTACCAGCTCCGGCAGGAGTTCGAGCGCCGCACCGGCGGGACGTGGCCGGTCAACATCGGGCAGGTCTACACGACGGTCCAGCGGCTGGTGCGTGACGGACTGGTCGAGCCGGTGCCGGACGCGGGCGAGGCCGACGTCGAGCGCTTCCGGCTCACCGTGGCCGGGGCGACCGAGGTCGCGGACTGGTGGTCGCGGCCCGTGGACCGCAGCGCCCCGGCGCGCGACGAGCTCGCCATCAAGCTGGCGCTGGCCGTCACCGCGCACGGCGTCGACGTCCGTCGGGTGGTCCAGGCGCAGCGCACAGAGACGATGCGCGCGCTGCACGACTACACCCGGCTCAAGGCGACCGGGGGCGATGGCTGGGCACAGGCGGGTGGCTCGGAGCTCGCCTGGTCGCTCGTCCTGGACAACCTCGTGTTCTCCGCCGAGGCCGAGGTGCGGTGGCTCGATCACGTCGAGGCCAGGGTGACCCGCGCAGCCCGCGAGAGGGCCAGGACCGGTGGCGGGGAGGCGACGCCGGCGCAGGGGGACGACGTCGCCCCCCGGCCGTCGGCCGCCGCGCTGACCTCCCGCCCGGGCCCCACGTCGGCCGACGAGGTGCGGCCGTGAACCCGGCGAGCCTGGGCCCCGTGCTGCTGACCCTGCGCGGTGTCTCGCGTGTGCACGGTGAGGGCGCCGCGCGCGTCCAGGCGCTCGCGGGAGTCGACCTCGAGGTCCGGCTCGGCGAGCTGGTCGCGGTCATGGGGCCGTCCGGCTCGGGCAAGTCCACCTTGCTGCACCTGGCCGGTGGCCTGGACACGCCGACGGCGGGCACCGTCACCGTGGGCGGTGCGGAGGTCTCCGGTCTGGGGCTCGCCGAGCGCGCTGCCCTGCGGCGCCGCAGCGTGGGCTACGTCTTCCAGGACTTCAACCTCATCCCGGCGCTGACGGCGGCGGAGAACGTCGCGCTGCCCCGCGAGCTCGACGGTCTGGGGACGCGTGCGGCCCGCGCTGCGGCACTCGAGGCGCTCGCCGAGGTGGGCATCGTCGAGGTCGCGGACAGGTTCCCCGACGAGCTGTCCGGCGGCCAGCGCCAGCGCGTCGCCATCGCGCGCGCGCTCGTCGGCCCGCGCAGCCTCGTCCTGGCTGACGAACCGACGGGTGCGCTGGACTCGGTGGCCGGCGAGGACGTCATGCGGGTGCTGCGGGCCCGCGTCGACGCCGGCGCCGCCGGGCTGCTCGTCACGCACGAGGCGCGGTTCGCAGCATGGGCGGACCGGACGATCTTCCTGCGCGACGGCGCCGTGGTCGACAGCACGGGCGCCTCCGCCGGTCCGGAGTCGCTGCTCGCCGCCGTGGCGCGGGACCTCGGCTGATGCGCGGCCGCGGAGCCGGGCTGCGCGCGACGGCGCGGATCGCCCGGCGGGACGCCCTGCGTGCGCGCGGACGCACCGCGCTCGTGGCGGCGATGATCGGGCTGCCTGTGCTTGCGGCGTCCGCCGGGCTGACGCTCTCCACCTCCTCGGTGCCCACGGCGGAGCGCTACGTGCAGTGGCACCTCGGTGCCACCGCACAGGCTCGGATCGGCGAGTTCGTCTCGCCGGGGCTCGAGCAGGACCTTCCGGGTGAGGGCTGGGGCTACGCGGGCACGACGCCGCAACTAGATCAGCTGCTCCTGGTGGACTACGAGCGAGACCTCGACGAGGCGCTGCCCGCCGCCGACACCCTCGTCCGAGTCCTGTCGACGTACACGTGGCTCCGCACGTCGGACGGCCGGTCGACTCGCGACGTGCGGCTCGTGGAGGTGCCGACCGGGACGGCGGAGCTCGGCGCCCTCGTCAGGGTGCTGGATGGGCACCTGCCCGCCGTCGACGGTGAGATCGCGGTGCTCCCCGAGCACGCCGAGCGGCTGGGGGTGGACGTGGGCGACCACGTGGTAGCCACGGGGGCCGGCATCGCCGCCGCGACGAGCAGCCTCACGATCGTCGGGCTCATCGCTCCCAACCCGTCGAGGATCGAGGCGCTCGCCGCGCCCGGTGCCGTGCTCGACGCAGCCGCGACCCTCGAACCGGTCCAGGCGGTCGCGTCCTGGTACGTCGTCGGCCCGGCGCCCGTCACGTGGTCGCACGTGCTGGCGATCAACGCGCTCGTCTCCTGGGGCTTCCGCCTCGGCCTCGAAAAAT
>NZ_DAORSQ010000146.1:0-3004 GCF_035443605.1 Actinotalea sp.
GGCAAAGGCCTGGTCGTACCCGTGCTGCGCGAGGCCGACCGCCTCTCCTTCGCCTACGACGACCTCGAGCGTCGGATCGCCGAGCTGCGTGAGCACGAGGAGCTCGCGGCCATCCGGCCCGACCTCGACGGGCAGCAGATCATGGCGATCCTCGGCATCGCGCCGGGACCCCAGGTGGGCGCCGCGTACCGGCACCTGCTCGAGCTGCGGATGGAGCACGGCCCGCAGGAGCCCGCCGTCGTCGAGCAGGCGCTGCGCGACTGGGCCGCGGTCAACCTGCCGTCGGAGCCGTAGGACCTGCCGGTCCCGCGGCCCCCGCCGGCCAGACGAGCTCGACGGGCTCGGCCGGCACCAGCCGGTAGGCGACCGCACCGAGCGCGTAGGCCGCCGCGAGGCCGAGCACCACCGGCCGCGACCAGCCGGCGTCGGGCAGCACGGTCGCCGCGATGGCCGCAGCTCCCACGAACGCGGCGTTGTAGAGCACGTCGTAGAGCGCGAACGCGCGGCCGCGGTACGCGTCGTGCGTGTCCCGCTGGACGATCGTGTCGACGGCGATCTTCGAGCCCTGCACGCTGAGCCCCAGGAGTGCCGCCGCCGTGGCGACCACCGGGAACGACGGCGTCGTGGCGAGGACCAGCTGGCTCACGGCCCCGAGCCCCAGGCACAGCGCGATCCAGCGCGCGGGGCTGACCCGCTCGTGCGCCAGCGGGGTGAGCACCATGGCGAGGCCGTTGCCGACGAACGAGATCCCGGTGAGCAGGCCGAACGTCGCCAGGCCCGCGTCGGCGTCGGCCGGGTCGCTCAGCAGGTTGCGCGAGATGAGGATGAGCGCGATGAAGTTGGCGCCGTAGAGCAGGCGGTGCAGCGCCATGACCCCGAGCGCCGCGCCCGGGGTGCGCCGCGCGACGAGGTAGCGGGCGCCGTCCGCCAGCTCGCGGACCGTCGCGCTCGCGGCGGAGCGCAGCTCGGCGCCGATCGACCCTGCGGCCGTGCGGCCGTCCGGCCCCAGCTGGTCGCGACCCAGCCGCAGCGCCAGCGCCGACGCTGCGCCGAAGAGCGCCGCAGCACCGGTGAGCACGACGCCGTCGTGCACCGCGCCGGCAGGGACCACCCTGCCGGCCAGGAACCCCAGCCCTGCGCCGACGACGGCGGCGACCGCGCCGAGGGTCGGGGTGATGGCGTTGGCCAGGAGCAGCTGGTCGCGCGGGACGACGTGCGGCAGGCCGGCGGACAGCGCGGAGAGGAGGAAGCGGTTGACGCCGAGCGTCACGAGGGCGAGCACGTAGACGGCCGGGCCCACCCCGACGGTCACCATGAGCACCGCGAGGGTCAGCGCGAGCAGCACCCGCAGGGCGTTGCCGAGCAGCAGCACCTGGCGGCGGCGCCACCGGTCCAGCAGCGGGCCGGCGAAGGGGCCGACCACCGTGAACGGGAGCAGCAGGACGGCGAACGCGGCGGCGACGTCGGCCGCCGTGGCCATCCGCTCCGGGGAGAAGAAGAAGAGGGTCGCCAGGCCCGCCTGGAACATCCCGTCACCGGCCTGGGACACCAGGCGCACCGCGAAGAGCTTGCGGAAGTCGCGGTGGACGGCCACCACCCGCAGGTCTGCCAGCACGCTCACCGCTGCAGGCTAGTCGCTGCCCGCGGGCGTCCCGGCCCGTCCGTCCCGGTCCGGCGGTGCCGCGCGGGACGACGATGGGGTCATGCCCAGCCCGCAGCACGGCACCGACGACGCTGCCGGACGGGTCGCCGCGCCCTCGCCCGGCGCGCTGCCTGCCGACCCCTCGACGCTCGAGGCCGACGACGTCGCGCGACGCCTCGACGTCGACCCGGTCGCGGGCCTGACCACCGCGGAGGCCGCGCGACGCCTGGCGGCCGGCGGTCCCAACGCGCTGCGGTCCGCACCGGAGGTGCCGCTGTGGCGCCGGCTGCTCGTCCAGGTGCGCGACCCGCTCGTCGTGCTGCTGCTCGTCGCCGTCGCGGTGTCGGTCGCGGCCTGGGCCGTCGAGGGCGGCGGTGGCGCGCCCGTGGACGCGATCGTCATCCTCGCGATCGTCGTCATGAACGCGGTGCTCGGGTACGTCCAGGAGCGGCGTGCGCAGGACGCGGTCGCCTCGCTGGCGGCCATGAGCGCCGCGAGCGCCTCGGTGGTCCGCGACGGCCGGCTGCAGGTGGTCGCGGCGCGCGACGTCGTCGTCGGAGACCTGCTGGCGCTCGCGGAGGGGGACACGGTCGCGGCGGACGCGCGGCTCGTCGTCGCCGCTGCGCTGTCCGTCGCGGAGGCGACCCTCACCGGCGAGAGCGAGCCCTCGGCCAAGCGACCCGCTGCCCTGGCCGCGCCGGCTCCGCTCGGCGACCGCCGCTCGATGGTCTTCGCCGGGACGGCCGTCGTGCGCGGGACGGGTCGCGCGGTGGTCACGGCGACCGGGATGGCCTCGCAGACGGGGCGGATCGCCGCGCTGCTGGACCGGACGGTGGCCGAGCAGACCCCGCTGCAGCGCGAGATCGCGCGCGTGGGGCGGGTGCTCGGGCTCGCCGTGCTCGTGGTGGCCGTGGTGGTGGTCGGGACGGTGCTGCTCACCTCGCACGTGCGCACGCTCGACGACGCGGTCACCGTGCTGCTGCTGGGCGTCTCGCTCGCCGTCGCCGCGGTGCCGGAGGGTCTGCCGGCCATCCTCTCGGTGGTGCTCGCGCTCGGCGTGCAGCGGATGGCGAGGCGGCACGCGATCGTCACGTCGCTGTCCTCGGTCGAGACGCTGGGCTCGGCATCGGTGGTCTGCACGGACAAGACCGGGACGCTGACCCAGAACGCGATGACGGTGCAGCGCGTCGTCACCGCCTCGGGCGAGGTGCGCCTCGAGGGGGTCGGCTACGTGCCCGAGGGTGCCGTGCTCACCGACGACCGGCCCGTCGAGGCGCAGGACCCGCTGTGGTGGGAGCTCGCCGTGGTGCTCGGCGGCGGGAGCCTCGCCAACGATGCGCAGCTGCGATGGGCCGACGACGG
>NZ_DAORSQ010000146.1:3104-4689 GCF_035443605.1 Actinotalea sp.
TTCCTCGTCGCGGAGCGCAAGCTCGGCACGAACGCGGACCGGCACCGCCGGTTCCGTCGGGTCGCCGAGGTCCCCTTCACCTCCGACCGCAAGCTCATGTCGGTGCTCGCAGCGGACGACGAGGCGGACGGGGCGCTCGTGGTGGTGACCAAGGGCGCGCCCGACGTGCTGCTGGACCTGTGCACCCACGTGCTCGTCGGGCGGGACGTCGTGCCCCTCGACGCTGCGCGCCGCGAGAATGTTCTCGCGACGGTCGTCGGGCTGTCCGACGAGGCCCTGCGGACGCTGGCGGTGGCCTACCGGCGGACGGCCGCGGCCGAGGTCCCCACCTCGCTCGAGGCGCGCGACGTCGAGCACGACCTCGTGCTGGCCGGGGTCGTCGGGATGATCGACCCGCCCCGACCCGAGGTGCGCGACGCGGTCGCCGCGGCGCAGCGGGCCGGGATCCGGGTGGTGATGATCACGGGCGACCACCCGCAGACGGCCCGCCGGATCGCCCTCGACCTCGGGATCGCCGCCGAGGGCGCCCAGGTGCTCAGCGGCCAGGACCTCGACGCGCTCGACGACGCCGGCCTGCGCGACGCCGTCGGGCGCACGGCCGTGTACGCGCGCGTCGCCCCGGAGCACAAGCTGCGGATCGTCGACGCGCTGCAGGCACGCGGCGAGGTGGTCGCGATGACCGGGGACGGGGTCAACGACGCACCGGCGCTGAAGTCGGCGGACATCGGCGTGGCGATGGGCATCACCGGCACGGAGGTCACCCGCCAGGCGGCGTCGATGATCCTGGCGGACGACAACTTCGCGACCATCGTCGCGGCCGTCGCCGAGGGCCGGGGGATCTTCGCCAACATCCGCAAGTTCCTGCGCTACCTGCTGGGCTCGAACATGGGCGAGGTGCTCACCGTCTTCGCCGGGGTGGTGCTGGCCGGGTTCCTGGGGCTGACGGGGCACGGGGAGGCCGTCGTCGTGCCCCTGCTCGCGGTGCAGATCCTGTGGGTCAACCTGCTCACCGACACGGGGCCGGCACTCGCGATGGGCGTGGACCCGCAGCCGGACGACGTCATGGGCCGGCCGCCGCGGCGGGCCGGGGACCGCGTCATCGACGGGCCGATGTGGGCGGGGGTGCTCGTCACCGGCGTGGCCATGGCGGTCGCGGTGCTCGTGACGATCGACCTGTTCCTGCCGGGCGGGCTGGTCGAGGGGACCTCGGACGTCACCACCGCGCGCACGGCCGGCTTCACGGTGCTGGTGCTGGCGCAGCTGGTCAACGCGCTCGCGGCACGATCCGAGACGGCCTCGGCGCGCGTGGGGCTGCTGGCCAACGGGTGGCTCTGGGCCGCCATCGCCCTGTCGCTGGTGCTGCAGGTGGCCGTGGTGCACGTGCCGGTGCTGCAGGTGGCCTTCGGCACGGCGCCGTTGGGTGTCGCCGACTGGCTGGTCTGCGCGGCGATGGCATCGAGCGTGCTGGTGGTGTCGGAGGTGCGCAAGGCTGTCGGGCGGGCACGGACGTCGAGGCAGCGCTGAGTCGACCGCATCCGCGGACCCCCGGTCCGGACGTCCGCCCGGCCGTCGCCCCACCCCACCC
>NZ_DAORSQ010000147.1:0-4477 GCF_035443605.1 Actinotalea sp.
GTCATCCGCAAGGTGCAGGGCTTCAAGGCCGCGATGCGCCAGCACCTGGGGGTCGAGCCGGCCCACCTCGAACGGCTCGTGACGCACACGGTGTTCAGCCTCGAAGGCGGGGCCGCGGCGGCCGGGCGGCTCATCACCCGCGGTGCCACGGCGGTCATCTGCGGCTCCGACCTCATGGCGCTCGGCGCGATCCGCCAGGCGCGGGCCATGGGGCTGACGGTGCCGCGCGACCTCTCGGTCGTCGGTTACGACGACTCCACGATGATGGCGTTCACCGACCCTCCGCTGACGACGATCCGGCAGTCGGTCGAGGCGATGGGAGATGCCGCGGTGCGCGCCCTGATCGACGACATCGCCGGCGAGGGGCCACCCCGGGCGGAGTACGTGTTCCGCCCCGAGCTCGTCGTGCGCGGATCAACCGGGGCGGCCCCCTCCCGCGCCTGACGGCATCCGGATGCCGTGGGGTCACGAGCGTGACCGGCCTGCGGTCTCCCACTGGCGCGTCGCACCCGTGCGCACCTATCGTCGGGTCATGAGGATCTCGGACGTTGTCAGGCACAAGGGTGGGTCAGTCATCACGGTGCGCACGGATGCCTCCGTCACCGAGCTGCTGGGGCTGCTCTCGGAGCATCGCATCGGTGCGGTCGTCGTCAGCGACGACGGGGAGACGGTGCACGGCATCGTCAGCGAGCGCGACATCGTGCGGCACCTGCACACCGACGGCGCGGCGTTGCTCGACGCCCCCGTTCACCAGATCATGACCTCCGAGGTGCACACCTGCGTGCCCGAGGACAGCCTCGACGACCTCGAGACGGCGATGACCGAGAAGCGCTTCCGCCACGTGCCCGTGCTCAAGGACGGGAAGCTCGTCGCCATCGTGAGCATCGGTGACGTCGTGAAGAACCGCATCGACGACCTGCAGGCCGAACGCGACCAGCTGCGCACCTACATCCAGTCCTGACGCCGCCGGGGGTCGTTGGAGGGGCCCCAGGGGGTCGCGCATCCAGCGCAGACCCAGCAACACGGCATACCGTGGTCGTCATGACCGCCGACGCGCTCGCCGACGGCCCCCTGCCGGAGGACTTCGAGGAGCTCGAGGAACCCCGCGAGCACGCGCGCCTCGGGCAGTACCGGCTCGTGCAGCGGATCGGCGAGGGCGGCATGGGCGTGGTGCACCTCGCCCTCGACCGGCACGGCCGGGCGGTGGCCCTGAAGGTGCTGCGTCCGCACGTCGCGCTCGACCCCGAGGCCCGCACGCGGCTCGCCCGTGAGGTCGCCTCGCTCAGCCGGGTCCACAGCCCGTACGTCGCGCCGGTCATCGACGCCGACATCGAGGGCCCGCGGCCCTACATCGTCACGCGGTACGTGCCGGGCCCCTCGCTCGACGAGCGCGTCACCGAGCGGGGACTGCTGCCCCCCGTCGAGCTGCACCGGGTGGCGCGCGGCCTCGCCGAGGCGCTCGACGCGATCCACCGGGCCGGTGTCGTCCACCGGGACGTCAAGCCCGCCAACGTCCTGCTCGTCGACGGCGAGCCCGTGCTCATCGACTTCGGCATCGCCCACCTCGCCGACGACACCCGCCTGACGATGGCCGGCCTGGTCATGGGAACCCCCGGCTACCTCTCGCCCGAGGTCATCAGCGGCCAGGACGTCACCCCGGCGACCGACTGGTGGGGCTGGGCGGCAACGACCGCCTTCGCCGCGGGTGGGGTCCCGCCCTTCGGCCGGGGTGCGATGAGCGCGGTGCTGGCCCGGGTCGCCCAGGGTGAGCCCGACCTCGTCGCGGTCGACCCGCGCATCGAGCCCCTGCTGTACGCCGCGTTGTCGCCGGACCCCGCGCAGCGCCCGCACCACCACGAGATCGTCGTCGCGCTCGAGAGCTATGCCCACGGCGCGCCGGCCACGGCGCCGATCCAGGTCCGGAGGGTGCGACCCCAGACCCAGGTGCTGGGGATGCCGGCCACGGGCGTCCTTCCCACGATCCCACCCCTGCCGGTGGTCGCCACGGCACCTGCCGTGAGTGCCGCACCGGCTCCCACCCCGGTGCCGATGGCCCCGCGGCAGCCCGCGGCCCCGGCGCCCCAACAGCAGCGGCCACCGCCACCGCCGGCACCGGTCCCCGAGTCCGAGTCGGACTGGGATGCCGCGCGCCAGGGTCTCGGGCCCTACGGCGACCCCCGCATCGGCCGGCCGAGCCGAGCGGGCACCCTGCTCGCCCTGTTGGCGCTGCTCGGTGCGCTGACCGCGGCGGCTCCCGCGCTGGCGGGCCTCGCGCTCGTCGGGTGGATCGCCCTGGCCCGCACCGCCGACCGGTCGGTGACCTCGCTGGTCATGCGTCGGTACGAGCGAGGGGCCCGGGGCAGCGATGTCGCGGTCGCCGTCGCGAGCAGCCCGTGGCACCTGGTCATCGGTCTCGTCGGCGCGGCCATCACGGCCGTGCTGCCCCTGTTCGTCGGGCTGTGCGCGCTGTTCGCGACGGCCCTGGTGCTCGGCGTCGTGACGGGTGCCGACGTGAGCACCGCTGACGTCATCCCGCTGGTGTCCGCGGGTGTCTTCGCCGGGCTCACCGCGTGGTGGGGCCCCGGCGGAGCCAGCCTGCGCCGGGGAAGCCGGAGCATCGTTCGCGGGATCTCGCCCGGGGAGACGATGCGACAGGTCGTGGCGGCGGTGCTGCTCGTGGCCGCGGCCGGCATCCTCGCGGTGACCGTGACGGGCGACGGACCGTCCTGGTGGCCGCGGGCGGAGGCCCCGTCGTGGGTCGACACGACGGTCCCGTTCCCGTGACGGGCCCACCCGAAGGCGAGGCGAGGACGACGCCAGCGAAACGGCATCCGGCAAAGGTCCCGGCGTGGCGCCGCGGTGGGTTCATGGTCGGTGAGGAGCCGACCGAGCCGATGCCGATGAGTGACCTGCTGCGCCGAACCCCTTACCGCGACACCCGAATTCCGGGCGAAGCGGCCGAGGACGCGCAGGTGCGGTGGGCACTCGACCTCGCGGCCCGAGTGGGTGAGCTCATGCTGCGCTGTGGCGCCGGTGCCCCGCAGGTGGTCGGCAGCGTCGCGGCCGTCGCGGCATCCGCGGGGGTGGACGTGGTCGAGGTCGACATCACGCTGCAGTCGCTGCTCGTGCAGGCGAGCAGCTCGTCCGGGCGCCCGCACACCCTGCTGCGCGTGGTGCGGCGCACGAGGCACGACTACGCGCGGCTCGCCGCTGTCCACGAGCTCGTCGAGGCGCTCGCCGCGGGGACGATCGACTCGCGGGAGGCCGATCGCCGGCTGCGGGAGATCAAGCGCACACCGCGACGCTTCCCGGTGTGGGCCGTGTCGGTGGCGAGTGCGGTGCTGGCGTCGTCCGTCGCGGTGATGATCGGGGCGAGCGCGGTCGCGGCCGTCGTGACGGTGGCCGTCGTGCTGGCGGTGACCGGCGTGAACCGGGTGCACGCGGCCTCCGCGCTGCCCGAGTTCTACGGCAACGCCATCAACGCGTCCGTCGCGACCGTCCTCGCGGGCCTGGCGTATGCCGCGGCGACGCTGGCGGGCGCGCCGCTGGGCGAGGACGACTTCGCGTTCATCGTCGCCGGTGGCATCGTCGCGATGCTTCCCGGGCGAACCATGGCGGCGGCGATCGAGGACGTGTTGTTCGGGTTCCCGCTGACGGGTGCGGGGCGGCTGCTCTCGGTGTTCGTGGCGCTCCTGGGGCTGATCATCGGGATCGGCGCGGGGCTGAAGGCGATGCTGTGGTTCACGACGGTGCTGGACACCCAGTTCGTGTCGCCCACCGTGCTCGACCTGCGCACCGACCAGGGCTCGATCCTGGCTGCGCTCGTGGGTGCCCTCTTCGTCGGGCTCAGTGCCGCGGTGACCGTGCAGAGCCGTGCCCGGCTCATCGTGCCGACCGGCCTGCTCTCGGTCGGAGCAGCGGCGATCGCGGCCGCCCTGCAGCGCGGCATCGAGGTCGGCGTCATCACGGCGACGGGGATCGCGGCGATCGCCCTCGGTGCGGTCGGGCGCGTCGTCGCGGCCAGGCTGGGGGTGCCGTCGATGGTGGTCATCGTTCCGGCGTCGTTCGCGCTGCTCCCCGGTCTGACGATCTTCCGCGGCCTGTACGAGCTGGTCGCCGTGGGTGGGGCGTCGCCCGGGTCGCTGACGATCCAGTCGGGGTTGACGACCCTGCTGTCGGCGGGGGCGGTGTTGCTGGCGATCGCGACGGGCACGGTGTTCGGCGAGATCCTCACATCGCGGTGGGACACTTCCGTGCGCGGGTCGCGGCCGGAGGGGCGCGACGGCGGCGGCTGAGAGGCTCAGGCGCTGCGCTCTCCGGAGTTGGGTGCTGAGGTGGTCGCCTGGGCAGCCGGCTGAGCACCCAACCGCGGACGGGTTATCGGCCCCGTAGACTCCGGGGCTGTCCGGGCCGATGGCGGGCCGGGCGTGCTGGCGTGGCGCAATTGGTAGCGCACCTGTCTTGTAAACAGGGGGTT
>NZ_DAORSQ010000148.1:0-4429 GCF_035443605.1 Actinotalea sp.
CGCCGAAGAGCTCCTGGTTGAACCAGTTGCCGAGCCGGCCGAGGGCCTGGGCCACGAGCAGCCCCGGGGCCACGGCGTCCGCGAAGACGACGAAGCTCACGCCCTGCCGCCGCGCGCCGATGAAGGCACCCACGGCACCCAGGGCGATGGCGCCCCAGATCCCGAGCCCGCCCTCCCAGATGTACAGCGCCTTGATGGGGTCCCCCCCGGGGCCGAAGTACGCGTCCGGGGAGGAGATGACGTGGTAGATCCGCCCACCGACGATGCCGAACGGCACGGCCCAGTAGACGATCTCCAGGACCGTGTCCGCCTCGCCGCCGCGCTCGACCCACCGGCGCTGCGTGAGCCACACCGCCACGACGATGCCGGCGATGATGGCCAGCGCGTAGGCGCGCAGCGGGAACGGGCCCAGGTACCAGACCGACTGCGACGGGCTGGGCAGCGACGTGAGCAGCCCCGTCATCGGACGGCCGACCGGACGCCGGCGGCGAGGTCGGCCACGACGGCCGCCAGGGCCGCCCTGCCCTGGGCCGGGTCGGCCGCGTCGACGAGGGGTCGGACGAAGGCGCTGCCGACGATGACCCCGTCGGCGAAGGCCGCGACCTCGGCCGCCTGGGCCCCCGTGCTGACGCCGAGGCCGACGCAGACGCGTGCGGCGCCCGCTGCCCGGGTGTCCGCGACGAGCCGGGCAGCGTCGCCGCCCACGCTGGCGCGTGTCCCGGTGACGCCCATCGTCGAGGCCGCGTAGACGAAGCCGCGCGCGGCGGCGGCCGTGAGGGCCAGCCGCTCCGGCGTCGAGCTCGGGGCGACGAGGAACACGCGGTCCAGCCCGTGCGCGTCCGAGGCCGTGAGCCACTCGCCGGCCTCGTCGGGGATGAGGTCCGGCGTGATGAGACCCGCGCCGCCCGCCGCGGCGAGGTCCCGCGCGAACGCGTCGACGCCGTAGCGCACGACGGGGTTCCAGTAGCTCATGACGAGCACGGGGACGCCTGTCGCGGCGACAGCCTCGACGGCGGTGAGGGTGTCGCGCGTGCGCACCCCGCCGGCCAGCGCGCGCTCGACGGCGTGCTGGATGAGCGGGCCGTCCATGACCGGGTCGGAGTACGGCAGGCCCAGCTCGACGACGTCGACGCCCGCGTCGACCATCGCGCGCGCCGCGGCGATGGAGCCCGCGACGTCGGGGTAGCCCACGGGCAGGTAGCCGACGAGCGCAGCACGACCCTCGGCGCGCAGCCCATCGAGCCGCTCGCCCGTGCTGCTCCGGGCGCTCACGGCGCCGCCTCGTCGAGCAGGGAGAACCACGCCGCCGCGGTCTCGACATCCTTGTCACCGCGTCCGCTGAGGTTGACGAGGATGACGGTGTCCGGCCGGCCCGCGGCGACGGCCTCCTGGCCCAGCTGCATGGCACCGGCCAGCGCGTGCGCCGACTCGATCGCGGGGATGATCCCCTCGGTGCGGCACAGCAGGCGGAAGGCCTCCATCGCCTGCGCGTCGGTGATCGGCCGGTACTCGGCGCGCCCGATGGTGCTGAGCCACGAGTGCTCTGGCCCCACCCCCGGGTAGTCCAGCCCGGCCGAGATCGAGTGGCTCTCGACGGTCTGGCCGTCCTCGTCCTGGAGCAGGTAGGAGCGCGCGCCGTGCAGCACGCCCGGCGTGCCGCCGGTGAGGGTCGCGGCGTGGCGGCCGGTCTCGACGCCGTCGCCCCCGGCCTCGAGCCCCACCAGCCGGACGTCGACGTCGTCGAGGAAGGCGTGGAAGATCCCGATCGCGTTGGAGCCGCCGCCGACGCAGGCCGCGACCACGTCGGGCAGGCGTCCGACGAGGTCGAGCACCTGCTGGCGCGCCTCGATGCCGATGATCTTCTGCAGGTCGCGCACCATCGCGGGGAACGGGTGCGGGCCGGCGACGGTCCCGAACACGTAGTTCGTCGTCCCGACGTTGGTGACCCAGTCGCGCAGCGCCTCGTTGATCGCGTCCTTGAGCGTGCGCGAGCCCGTGGTCACGGGCACCACCTCGGCGCCGAGCAGGCGCATCCGGGCGACGTTGAGCGCCTGACGGCGCGTGTCCTCCTCGCCCATGTAGATGGTGCAGTCGAGGTCGAACAGCGCCGCTGCCGTCGCCGTCGCGACGCCGTGCTGCCCGGCACCGGTCTCGGCGATGACCCGCCTCTTGCCCAGCCGCTTGGTCAGCATCGCCTGGCCGAGCACGTTGTTGATCTTGTGCGAACCGGTGTGGTTGAGGTCCTCGCGCTTGAGGATCACCCGCACGCCGCCGCAGTGCGCGGCGAACCGCGGCACCTCGGTGATGATGCTCGGGCGGCCCGTGTACGTGCGGTGCAGGTGGGTCAGCTCTGCCGCGAAGGCCGGGTCCGCCTGGGCCTTGTCCCACTCCGTCGAGAGCTCGTCGAGCGCCTCGATGAGCGCCTCGGGGACGAACCGCCCGCCGAAGTCGCCGAAGTAGGGCCCCGAGCCGGCCGCGGCCGTCGTCGGGCCGACGGCCGGCTGCTCGGGCTGCCGGTCGGTGGGCTGGGTCACTGGCGTACCGCCCGCAGCGAGGGGTGGGCGCCCGCGGCGACGAGGTCGGCGACGGCGGCGCGCGGGTCCCGTCCCGTCACCAGGCTCTCGCCGACGAGGACGGCGTCCGCGCCGGAGCGCGCGTAGTCCATGACGTCGTGCGGGCCGCGCACCCCGGACTCGGCGATCCGCACGATCCCGCTGGGGATGAGCGGGGCGAGCCGGGCGAACGTCGTGCGGTCCACCTCGAGGTTGCGCAGGTTGCGCGCGTTGACGCCGATGCACAGCGCCCCGGCATCGACCGCGCGGGCGACCTCCTCCGCGTCGTGCACCTCGACGAGCGCCGCCATGCCGAGCGAGTGGACGCGCTCGACGAGCGAGGTCAGCACGGTCTGCTCGAGCGCGGCGACGATGAGCAGGACGAGATCGGCCCCGTGGGCGCGGGCCTCCCACACCTGGTAGGGCGTGACGATGAAGTCCTTGCGCAGCACCGGGACGTCCACCGTGGCCCGCACGGCGTCCAGGTCCGCGAGGCTGCCCGAGAACCGGCGCCCCTCCGTGAGCACGGAGATGACGGCCGCGCCGCCCGCCTCGTACTCGCCGGCCAGCGCGGCCGGGTCGACGATGTCGGCCAGCGCACCCTTGCTCGGGCTGGACCGCTTCACCTCGGCGATGACCGCGACCGCTGCCTCGTCGTGCAGGCGGGGCAGGGCCTTCTTGGCCTCCGGCAGCCGCGCGGCACGCTCCTTGACCACGCCCAGCGGCGTGGCCTCCTCACGTCGCGCGAGGTCCTCACGGACCCCGGCGACGATGTCGTCCAGGACACTCACGATGCGCCACCTCCCCGGACCGATCCCCCGCCGACCGTCACCGTCATCGTAGGGCGGGCTGCGCCGCGGGCCGACCGCGCCCACGTGGTGGGACCGTCGCGGCCGCCGGCGCTCAGGATCGGGCGTCCGTCCCGGCGTCGGCCACGTGCGGCTGGCCGAAGCCGAGCATCCGCAGCGCACGCCCGGCCACGAGGCCGACGGCGATGACCACGAGCCCCGCCCAGAAGAGCCACGGGAGCGCTGCCACGACGGCGAGCGAGCTGATGAGCGCACCGATGACGACGACCGTCACGGTGACCCACGCCGCCGTCGTGCGACCGTGGTTGGCCGGCGGGCTGCCCGCTGGCAGGTCGGCCGGCGCTGACAGCGGTGTCGACTCGCCCATGGCGGGCCCCTTTCGTCTGGTGAGGCGAGCCTACCGAACACGGCGCGCGGTGCCCGCCAGCGCCGGCAGCGCCGGGTGCCCCCTCAGCGGGCGGCGGGCTCGTCGTCGGGGTCGGGCAGGTCCCAGCAGGACGTCGCATCGGCGGCGGGCTCGCGCTCGTGCCGCGTGCCGGGCGGTGGCCACGCGCTGGCCGCGACACCGGCGAGCAGCGCCAGGAGCAGGACCACCGCGCCGAGGCCGGCGGCCACCCACGGCCACGCCGTCCCGACGGCGGGGCCGTCGAGCACCGCGACCCCCGTCGCCGTGCGGGCCTGGGCCAGGGCGACGGCCTGCACCGTGGACAGCGCGCCGAGGCCAGAGCCGACCACGAGCAGCCCGCCGAGCGACAGGCCGACGAGTGCCGTCCACCGGATCGCCCGTCCGCCGAGCGCCAGCGCACCGGCCGCGGCGAGCACCACGAGCCCGCCGGCGCCCACGCCGGGCGCGGCCTGGGCGCCGGCCACGGCCAGCGGCACCTGCGCCGCGACGGCGGTCGACGTCGTCGCGAGCACCCAGGCCGGGCCCGTCGAGGCCAGCACGGCGACACCCAGGACCACGCCGGCGAGCACCGCACGGCCCACCGGGAGCCGGCGTGCGAGCGTCTGCGCAAGGCTCACGGCGTCGCGGTGTGCAGGCGCGCGGCGAGCTGCACCGCGCGGACC
>NZ_DAORSQ010000149.1:0-4422 GCF_035443605.1 Actinotalea sp.
TCCTTGATCCGCCCTGCCTTCACCTCGCGGTTGAGCGCGTCGACGAACTCGCCCTTGACCGGCTCGGCGACCTCGAGCAGCAGCTGCTCGAACTCCTCGGCGTCACCGGCCAGGGCGGCCGGCATGAGCTGCTCGTCGCGCACCTGGACCCACTCGGCCCACTTCGCGCGGAAGTCGAGCCACGAGCCATCGGCCAGCGCGCCGGCGTTCGCCTCGAACGCCGCCGCGGCGGCCTCGAGCTCGGCGTCGTTCTCGACCTGCTCGGCGACCCACATGGCCTTGCTCTCGTCGTCGGGCGCCGCCGCGATCTGAGCGATGATCATGCGGGCCTTGAGCTGGTTCTGGTGGACCGTCTGCTCGGGCCCGGACACCTCGGCCTGGATGCGCGCGAGCTCGGCCGTGTTCTCGGCCAGTCCCTGCATGCCGGCGATGGCGACGAGGCCGCTGATGATCCCGGCGACGGCGAACAGCGCGACGATGCCGAGGATCTTCGTGCGGACCGACAGCGAGCGCACGAGGTGCCGCCGGGCGGGCTGAGGGGTGAGGGTGGACATGGGGGATCTCCAGGAGGGTCAGGCAGCCTGCGCTGTCGCGCGGGCGACGTCGAGGGCGAGGAGCAGGCCGGTCGGCAGCTTGTAGGCGCCGACGATGAGCTCACGGAGCTCGGGGGCGAGCGTGTCGGGCGGGGTCTCGAACTGGTCCTCCTCGACGTCGACGACGTCGCCGACCTCGTCGACCAGCAGGCTGACGGGCTCGCCGTCGACCTGGACGACGACCATCATCGGGTCGGCGTCGTCCGCCAGCGGCACGAGGCCGAGGCGCACCCGCAGGTCCACGCTCAGCACCACCTCGCCGCGCAGGTTGACCAGCCCGGCGATGCCGGGCGGGGCCAGCGGGACCAGGGTGCGCACCTGCGAGCGCAGGGCCTCCTGGACCAGCACGACGTCGACGCCGTAGTGCGCCCCGTCGATCACGAAGGTCGCCAGCTGTCGGCTCATCGTCACACCCCCACCAGGTCACCGAGCACGGCAGCGACCGTCTCGTCGTCGAAGAACGTCGGGTCCGCGAGGGCGACGGCCGCCCGCACGTCGAGCAGCTCGGTGACGCGCTCCTTGAGCACGGTCGAGCCGACCAGGCCGTGGTCGCCCAGGGCGCTGTGGTGGCTCGCCTCGTCGTCGACGATGTCGACGATCTCGTCGACCACGATCGCGACGCTGCGCTCGCCACGCGAGTACACGACGACCACGATCTCGTCTGCCATCTCGGACAGGCTGCCGAGCACGCGGTCCAGACGGACCACCGGGGTGATCGCGCCGCGGTACTGCATGACCTCGCGCGAGCCGACGTGCTCCACCACGGAGGACGGGAACCGCTCGAGGCGCGTGACCGCAGACAGCGGGATCGCCACCCGGCGACCGTCCCCGATCCCGGCGACGAGCACCTGGACGGTCTCCGCGCGGGCCGCGGCGTCTGCGGCCCTGGCGTTGCGGGCGTGGTCGACGGTGTCGGCCGACAGGCTGCGCCGGGCGAGGCCCTGCACGTCGAGGATGAGGGCCACCCGGCCGTCGCCCATGAGCGTCGCGCCGGCAAACAGCCCGATCGCCTTGAGCCGTGCGGAGAGCGGCTTGACGACGATCTCCTCGGTGTTGAGCACGTTGTCGACGAGCAGCCCGAAGCGGACGGTGTCGGCCTGCAGGACGGCGATGACCGAGCGGCTCTCGGCGCGGGTCGCCGAGCCGAAGACCGAGCGCAGGTCGACCAGCGGGAGCAGGTCGCCGCGCAGCCGGTAGACGGGCGCGGCACCCACGTACTCGATGGAGCTCGACGCGGACTCGGCGTCCAGCGCCACCAGCTCGAGCAGGCTGACCTGCGGGATCGCGTAGGTGGCCCCGGCGCACTCGACGGTGACGGCCGGCATGATCGCCAGGGTCAGCGGGATGCGCAGGCGCCACGTGGTGCCGCGGCCGATGGTCGAGTCGATGTCGACGGTGCCGCCGATCCCCTCGATCTTGGTCCGGACGACGTCCATCCCCACACCGCGGCCGGACACGTTGGTCACGGCCTCCGCCGTGGAGAACCCCGGCAGGAAGAGGAGCTGGAGCAGGTCGTTCGGGGCCATCGCCGCCACCTGGCTCGCGGTCCGCACCCCGGCCTGGACGGCCTTCGTCGCGACGCGCTCGGGGTCGATGCCCTTGCCGTCGTCGGTGACCTCGACGACGACCTGACCACCCGCGTGGTAAGCCCGCAGGCTCAGGGTGCCCTGCGCCGGCTTGCCCAGCGCGATCCGATCGGCCGGGGACTCGATCCCGTGGTCGATCGCGTTGCGGATGAGGTGGGTCAGCGGGTCCTTGACGGCCTCGAGGAGGCTGCGGTCCAGCTCGGTGTCCCCACCGACCATCTCCAGGCGGACCTGGCGGCCGCATGCGCCGGCGAGGTCGCGCACCATGCGTGGCACCTTGGACCAGACGTGCTCGATGGGCTGCATGCGCGTCTTCATGACGCCCTCCTGCAGCTCCGAGGCGATGAGGCTCAGGCGCTGGGAGGCCCGCGTGAGGTCGATGTCGCCGCCCTGGGCGAGCCGGGAGATCGCGTTGCGTGCCAGGACGAGCTCGCTGACCTGCCGCATGAGGGCGTCCAGCAGGTCGACGTCGACCCTGATCGAGGTGTCCGCGGCCGTCCGCGCGGTGGACTCCGGCACGGGGTCGGCCGGTGCGTCGGCGGGCGGGCCGCCCAGCTCCGCGGGGTGGTGCGGGGACGGGACGGCGGACGTCGCCGTCGTGCCGGTCGAGCCGGCGGGTGCCGCCGGGCGTGCGCTCACGGTCTGCTCCTGGGTCGTGCCCCCGGTGGGGGTGGCGGGTGCTGCACTGCGGTGGGGTGCCGACGGGCCGGCCGGGACCGCGGGCGGCGGCCCGCCGGTGGTCGGGGCGCCGGTGATCGGGGCGATCGGCGCGCCGGACGAGGCGACCGGGGCGGCGACCCGCACCTTGGCCTTGACGGCGCGCTTGCGGACGGGGGCGGCCGCGGCGACGACGAGCTCGGCCTCGGGCTCCGCCGCGAGCGCCTCGGACACCTCGGCGACCAGCTCGGTCGCCTGGGCCTGGACGGCCAGCTCCGCCTCGGCCGCGGCGGCCTCGGCTGCGGCTTCGACCTCCGCGGCGTCCGCTGCGGCCTCCGTGGCCGCACGCTCGGCGGCGGCGCTCTCGACGGCCGCACGCTCGGCCTCGGCCAGCTCGGCTGCGGCGGTGTCTGCTGCCGCGGACGCCGTCGCCGCGGCGGCGGCATCGGCGACCGGGTCGGCTGCCGGGGTGCGGTCCTCGAGCACGGCCTGGAGCGCGGCGACCACGGGGTCGATGTCGACGTCCCCCTCCGAGCTGTTGGCCTCGATCGCCCCGAGCAGCGCGCGGACGGTGTCCACCATCCGCAGCAGGACGTCCGTGGTCCGCAGGTCCATCGACCGGCGGCCGTCGCGGAGCTCGACGAGGAGGTTCTCGCCGGCGTGCGTCAGCCGCTCGAGCTTGTGGAACGCCAGGAACCCGCTCGTGCCCTTGATCGTGTGGATCGTCCGGAACACGCTGCCGAGCAGCGGCCGGGAACCGGGCGTGCCCTCCAGCGCCACCAGGTCTGAGTCCAGCTGGTCGAGGTTCTCGTGGCTCTCCACCAAGAACTCGTGGACGATCTCGTCCAGGTCCTCCACGTCGTCCTCCAACGGCCACGGGTGACGGCTGTCCCGTCACGTGTCTGCGACCTCATCGGTCGCAGGTCGGGGGTTGTGAGCGATGCCGCGGCAGCGGGCGCACGTCACGTCGGGCCGTCGGGGTGGACGCGCCCCGGGCCCGCTCGGGTCCTCAGGCCTCGGGGGTGGGGGGGCGCAGCGCGCGCAGGGCCTCGAGGGCGGAGTCGTCGGTGGCGCGGGCGGCCTCGAGGTTGGCCTGCTGGACGGCCTCGAGCACCTCGGCCCGGTTGACGCGCACCTCACGCGGGGCGTCGATGCCGATCCGCACGCCGTCGGAGCGCACGTCGATCACGGTGATGACGATGTTGTCACCGATGATCAGGCGTTCTCCGACGCGACGGCTCAGGACCAGCATGCACGCGAGACTATCCGCTCCGGGGCGCGGCGGCCCCGGTCTGTCTCAGTCCCAGCGCGCGTCGTCGGCCATCCGCTCGCTGAGCACGGCCGCCCAGACGACCGGCGACGCCGGCAGCCCGTCCACCCAGCCGACCGGGAAGCCCAGGTTGAGCACGGTCCCCGGCGCCTGCGCCTCGAAGGTCGAGGACGCCGCGACGGCGTCGAACGCCCGCCGGACCCCCACCGCACGCAGCCAGCGCCGCTGCTCGACGGGCTTGAGCCGCGCGTCGACGGCGGCCCACGCCTCGTCGGGCCGCAGCGCCGCGAGCAGCTCCGCGGCCTCGGCCCAGTCG
>NZ_DAORSQ010000150.1:0-4390 GCF_035443605.1 Actinotalea sp.
ACCTGCTTGCGCAGTGCCCTGTCGTCCGCCATCTGGGCGGTGGCCGAGAGGACCTCGGCGACCGTCCCCGTGGCGCGGCCGGCCTGCTCGCGCAGCCCGGCCGCGACATCGGCGAACGCGGCCTCGACCTTCGCCTTGGCCACCGCGGGGTCGGCGGGTACCGGCTCGTCCGCCGGTACGACGGGCGCCGGCTGCACCCGGGCGACAGGTCCGCAGACCGCCCCCCGGCCGACGCCGACGCCCGCCAGCACCGCACCCTGCTCGATCATGACCACGCCTACTCGGCGTCGAGATCGGTCGCGAGCAGGGTGACCAGCTCGTCCAGGACACGGTCGGCCTCGGGGCCATCGGCCTCGAGGACGACCTCGTCGCCGCAGGCGACACCCATGGCCATCACCATGAGGATGCTCGAGGCATCCATCGGCTCGTCCCCCGCCTTGGCGATGGTGACGTCGAGGCCGGAGGCCGCGACGGCCTGGGTGAAGATCGACGCCGGCCGAGCGTGGAGCCCGACGCGTGACGCGACCGTGACGGTGCGCTGAGCCATGGTGAGAGTCCTTCCGGTGGAGCTGGAGCTGGATGGGTGCGGGAGCACCGCGTGCGGCGACCGGCGACCGGCCTCCTGCGAGAACCGTAGCGTCGTCGGCCGCGCCTGCGTGGCCGCTCGGGCGGTTCGTGCCGAACTGTGACACGGCCCGGGGGGTCGGCAGGCCGAGGCCGGCCGACCCCCCGGACGACGGTGCTCAGGTCACCGCGCGCCGGAGAGGGCACCCAGCGACTCGACCGAGTCCAGAGCGTCCTCCTGCGGGTTGCGACCGACGCTCTTCGCCACGATGACGAGCGCCGCGGAGACCACCATGCCGACGACCAGCGCGAGCAGGAAGAGCAACGGGGAGTTGACCAGCGGCGTCACCCAGAACCCACCGTGCGGGGCGAGCACGCCGGTCCCGAACGACATCGCCAGGGCGCCGGTGACCGCGCCGCCGATCATGAAGGACGGGATCATCCGCAGCGGGTCGGCCGCGGCGAACGGGATCGCACCCTCGGAGATGAAGGACAGGCCGAGCAGCCACGCCGACTTGCCCGACTCGCGCTCGGCCTCGGAGAACAGCTTCGGCCGGACCACCGTCGCCAGTGCGACGGCCAGCGGCGGGACCATGCCCGCAGCCATGACCGCACCCATGACCACGGCGGGGCGGTCGGTGGACAGCGTCGCGTTCACCAGACCGGCGGTGGCGAAGGTGTAGGCGACCTTGTTGAGCGGACCGCCGAGGTCGAAGCACATCATGAGGCCGAGGACGACACCGAGCAGGATCGCCGAGCTGCCGCTCATACCGTCGAGCCAGCTCGTCAGACCGTCGTTGATCGCCTTCATCGGCGGGCCGATGATGAGGATCGTCAGCACACCGGTGATCATCGTGGCGAGCAGCGGGATGACCACGACCGGCATGACGCCGCGCACGCCCTTGGGCACCTTCCAGCCGGAGATCCACAGGGCGAGGAAGCCCGCGAGGAAGCCGGTCACGATGCCGCCGAGGAAGCCGGCGCCGACGGCACCGGCGATGGTGCCACCGACGAAGCCGGGGACGATGCCCGGCCGGTTGGCGATGCCGAAGGCGATGTAGCCGGACAGCGCGGGGACGAGGAAGCCGAACGCCCATGCGCCGATCCGGAACAGCAGCACGGCCCAGTGCTCGAGGTTGCCCCACTCGAACGCGGTCCACAGCACCGACGGGTCGACGGCCGTGACCTCGATCGCGCCGTTCTCGCCCCAGGCGGCGGTGCCGAGCATGAAGCCGAGCGCGATGAGGATGCCACCTGCGGCGACGAACGGGATCATGTACGAGACACCGGTCATCAGGTACTGGCGGATCCTGGTCCCCGGGCCGACCTTGCGTGCCGCTGGAACGGGCGCGGCCGCTGCGGTGGAGGCGCTGGGCACCGGGGCGCCGGAGGCGCGGGCCGCCTCGACCGCGGCGACCGCCTGCGCGAGCACCTTGGTCGCGTCATGCACGGCGGCCTTGACGCCGACGTCGACGAGCGGCTTGCCGGCGAAGCGCTCCTTGCCCTGGACCTCGAGGTCCGCGGCGAAGATGACGCCGTCGGCCGCGGCGATGACGGCCGGGTCCAGCGGGGTCGAACCCGCTGCACCCTGGGTCTCGACCGAGCACTCGTGGCCTGCGGCCGCGGCGGCTTGTTCCAGCGCCTCGGCTGCCATGTAGGTGTGCGCGATGCCCGTGGGGCACGACGACACTGCGACGAACTTCATGAGGGGTTCACCTCTCGCGTGATGATGTCGGCGACCGTGCCGGCATCGGGGGCCTGCAGGATGGATGTGCGGAACGACTCGTGGACCAGGCGACGTGCCAGGGCCGCGAGGATCTTGAGGTGGGCCGCGTCGCCGCTCGCCGGGGCTGCGATGAGGAACACCAGGGTGGCGGGACCATCGGGCGCGCCGAAGTCCACACCGGCCGGGACCCGGCCGACGGCCAGGCTCGGCGCGGAGACGTGCTCGGACCGGGCGTGCGGCAGGCCGATGCCGCCCGGCATGCCGGTGGCCATCTGGGCCTCGCGGGCACGGACGTCGGCGTGGAAGCCGTCGGCGTCGGTGACGCGCCCGGAGGCGGCCAGCAGGTCGATGAGCTGGCGGGTCGCGGCGTCGCGATCGGTCGCGACGATGTCCAGCGCGACCAGGTCTGGGGTGATGAGCGGGATGGTGCTCACGTCACAGCTCCTTCAGGGTGAGGCCCGGTGCGGGCTCCTCGACGACCCGGACGGCGGCCGGGTCGATCTGCTCGGGGCGGGGTACCTCCGTTCCTGGGAGCTGGACGGCGGCGCGGCCCCACGCCACCGCCGTCCGAAGGCGCTCGGGCTCTGGCTTGCCGGCGGCGGACAGGTACCCCGCCAGCGTGGAGTCGCCGGCGCCGACCGTGGACACCGGGACGATCGGGTCGCCGCCGGCCCACCAGGAGCCGTCGGCGGTCACGAGCAGGGCGCCGTGGGCGCCCAGGCTCACCAGCACCGCGACGGTGCCCATCGCGATGATCTCGCGGGCGGCGTCGCGGACCTCACCGACGGTGAGGAGCTCTCGGCCGACCAGCTCGGCCAGCTCGAGGTCGTTCGGCTTGACGACGGCGAGGCCACCGGCGCGCACGGCGGCGGCGAGCGGTGCGCCGGACGTGTCGAGCGCGAACGGGACGTGCTGCGCTGCGGCCAGCTCGGCGAGCCGCGTGAGGAAGCTCGGGGCGATCCCCTCCGGGAGGCTCCCGGCGGCGATGACGCACGTGGTGCCGCGGTCCAGGTGCTCGTGCACGGCGTGCAGGATCGCGACCTGCTCGGCCTCGTCCACGCGCGGCCCCGGGGCGTTGATCTTGGTGGTCTCGCCGTCGGCGTCCGCCACCGTGACGTTGGAGCGGATGGCGCCCTTGATCCGCACGGGGTGCACCGCCACGCCGACCGCCTCGAGCTCCGCGACGAGCAACGGTCCGTCCGGCCCGCCGACGGGGAACACCGCGACGGTCGCCACCCCGTTCTGGTGGAGGCCGCGGGACACGTTGATGCCCTTGCCACCCGCGTCGAGGTGCGTCCGCAGCGCGCGGTTCACCTCCCCGAGCTCGAGGCGCTCCGTGTCGAACGTGCGGTCGATGGAGGGGTTGAGGGTCACTGTGATGATCATGCGCGCACCACCCTGGGTCCGGCCGACTCAATCTCGTCGGCGAGGTCTGGTTCGAGGTCGAGATCCGTGATGAGCGTGTCCACCGCGGAGAGCGGCGCCACGTGGGCGAAGTCGGACCTGCCGATCTTGGTGTGGTCGGCGAGCACCACGACGCGCCGCGCCGAGGCGACCAGCGCACGCTTGATCCCGGCCTCGACGAGGTCCGGGGTGGTCAGGCCGTGCTCGATGGTGAGCCCGTTGGTGCCGAGGAACGCGACGTCGGCGTAGACGTCCTGCATCGCGCGCTCGGCCCACGCGCCGACGGCGGCGAGGGTACGGCCGCGCACCGTTCCGCCGAGCAGGTGCAGCGTGATGCTGGGCCGGCCGGCCAGCAGCATCGCGATCGGCAGGCTGTGGGTGACGACGGTGAGCTCGCGGTCGGTGGGCAGGATCTCGGCGAGCCGGACCGTCGTGGTGCCCGCGTCGAGCAGGATCGCGCCGCCGTCTGGCAGCTCCTCGAGGGCAGCCCTGGCGATCCGTTCCTTCTGCGCCGCCATGCGCCCCTCGCGGTCCGCGACGGCCGGATCACCGCCGTCATCAAGCATTTCGAGATGGGCCAGGGCACGACGACCGGCCTGGCCTCGCTGATCGCCGAGGAGCTGAACGCCGATCTCGACCAGGTCGCGGTGGAGTTCGCGGCTTCGGACAACGCGCGCTACGCCAATACGCTGATCG
>NZ_DAORSQ010000151.1:0-1951 GCF_035443605.1 Actinotalea sp.
GAGCTCAGGGGCCTCGACGAGGGCGCGGTTCTGCATCCCGACACCCTCTCGCAGTCTCGGGAGCGGCTGGGCGAGAACGGCGCGATCGGGCGCGACGACGGGGGCGGTCCGGACCGGGCCCGTCAGGGGATCGACGTCGGCGCGGCGTGGGCGGCGACGGCGTCGAGGAAGGTGACCTCGACCGAGGCCACGTGCTCCGCCCGTTCCTCGAGGAACGCCCGGACGTGGACGTGCTCCTCGTGGGCCTCGAACGCGGCACGGTCGCGGTACAGCTCGTAGAACACGCGCTGCAGCGGGTCCCCGTCGACGGCGTGCGAGATGTAGACGAGCGTGCCGGGCTCCAGCACGCGGATGTCCGCCAGGGTGCGGGCCACCAGCGCGTCGAACTCCTGCTCGTGACCGGGGCGCAGCACGTGCGTCACCACCAGGGCCAAGGCCATCGTCGGTCCTCCGTCGGTTCCCGCCAGCCTACGCGCAGGCCCGGCCGGCCGGACCGCCCGTCACACCCCGCGCTCGATCGGCAGCCGTCCGGTCTGCACCGCCCGGACCAGCGCGGCGTGATCGGCCTCCGTCTGGTCGGCGTAGGCCCGTGCGAACCGACCCATCGCCTGGTCGAGCCGGTCGGAGCGGCCCGCGTACCCGGAGATCATCGAGGCGCCGCTGGTCCGCGCGTGCCCCTTGGCCAGGAGGTGGCCGACGATCCCCGCGTAGTCCGCGAGCGCCGCCGCGTCGATCGCGTCGAGCGCGACGGTGCCCTTCATGTTGCGGAACTGGCGCACGTAGTACTGGCGGCCGTCGACCGTGGTCCAGCCCAGCAGCGGGTCGCTGACCGTCTGCAGCGCCTGCTGGTACTCCACGACGCGCTGGCCCTGGTGGGTGTGCCACGCGTTGTCGCCGTGCACGTACGGGGCGAGCACCGAGCGTCGTGCCTGCTTGAGCTGGAGGAAGACGACGTCGTCCGGGCTGGAGCCCTCGAGCAGGGCGACGTAGGCACGCAGCCCCACCGAGCCGACGCCGACGACCTTGTGCGCGACGTCCACCAGCGTGTAGCCACCCAGCACGCGCTGCCAGTGCGGGGCGAGCGTGTGCAGGTACGCGTCCAGACCCTCGGCGACCAGCGCGGCCTCGGGCTCGGGCAGCCGGGTGAGCAGCGGCGGCTCCTCGACGATCCGGCGGCGCCCCTCGCGCTCCGTGGTGAACCGCGGGAGCACGCGGTCGCTGGTGCCCTTGCGTGCTCGGCGCACCGCGCGCTCGATCTCCGCCGCCAGCGCGGCGTCGGTGGAGTGCTCCCCGATCCGGTCGACGTCGAGCCGCTCGAAGGACCGCGCGAGCAGCGGCTGGTCGGCCAGGTACGCGATCTCCGCGCGGTACGCGGCGCTGCACGCGAGCACGGCGTCGGCGCACGCGTCCTCCGTCGACCCGTTCTGCCGGCCCGCCACCCAGATGCTGGCCACGAGCCGGCGCAGGTCCCACTCCCACGCGCCCGGGTGCGCCTCGTCGAAGTCGTTGAGGTCGATGACGAGGTCGCGCTCGGGCGAGGCGTAGAAGCCGAAGTTGCCCAGGTGGGAGTCGCCGCAGACCACGGGCGTGATGCCGGTGGCCGGCAGCGCGGCGACGTCGTGGGCCATGACGACCGCAGAGCCGCGCAGGAACCCGTGCGGTGACGCGGCCATCCGCCCCACGCGCACCGGCACGAGCCGCTCGACCCGGCCCTCATGGCTCGCGATGATCCGGGCGATCGGGTCCCGATCGCCCGACGGCGACGGCCAGTCGCCCAGGGCCGAGCGCGGCACGGCGTCGCGCAGGGCCCGGCCGGTCCGGTAGCGCTCCGTCCGGCTCACCGCGCGGCGCCGCAGCGAGGCGTAGTCGGCGCGGTCGGTGCTGGCCAGGACGGCGTGCCCCTGGCGCCGGGCGGCGGGGGCCTCGTCCACGGGTCCACCTCTCGATACGG
>NZ_DAORSQ010000151.1:2051-4384 GCF_035443605.1 Actinotalea sp.
GCCAACTCCGCCGCAGTTCCGGGCCGATGTCAACCGGGCCGGCTCCCCCAAGCGTTCAGGTCCGTGCCCGGCGGGCCGATGAGAGGGACGTGGCCGGACTCCGCGCGCCGTGGGCGCGCTACCTCCTCGTCGGCGTGCTGCTCGCCGCCGGTGCGGTCGCGCTGCCCGCGGGCCCCGTGCGCGACATCGCCTACATCCTGGTGGCGGGCTCCGGCGCGGTCGCGATGGTCCTCGGTGCGCGGCGCAACCGGCCCGCGGCGCACGGCGCGTGGTACCTCATCGCCGCGGGGATGGCCTCGTGGATCGTCGGCGGTGCGGTCTACGCGCTGACCGGTCCGGCTCCCGGGGCCGCCGTCGAGTTCGGGGTCGCCGACCTGTTCTACCTCGCCACCTACCCCCTGGTCTCGGCGGGCATGGTGCAGTTCGCGCGGAGCCGCGGCCCGGGGGAGCGGAGCACGGCGATGTTCGACACGGCGATCCTCACCGTCGGGGTCGGGCTGCTCTCGTGGGTCTTCCTCGTCGAGCCGGCGTGGGCCGCCGCCGAGGGGTCCCTCGCGGCCCGGTTGGTCCAGGTCGGCTACCCCCTGGGCAACGTGGTGCTCTTCGGAGCCCTGCTGCGGCTGGCCAACGCCCCGGGCGCCGGGCGGACGTGGTCCGGCGTGCTCGCCGGTCTGGTGGGCTCGATGATGGCCGTCGAGGGCCTGGCGCAGGCGGCGTCCGTGCTGCCGAGCATCGACGTCCACCCCACGGGCCTCGACCCGCGCTGGCTCCTGGCGTACGTCATGGCCGGGGCCGCTGCGCTGCACCCCTCGATGCGCGTGCTGTCGGCACCCGCACCGCCCCGCTCGGAGAGCAACCACCCCGCCCAGGTGATCGGGCTCGGTGCGGCGCTGCTCATCGGGCCGGCGATCCTCGGCGGTCAGCTCCTCACGGGAGCCCCCCTGAGGGCCGGACCCGTGGCGATCGTCTCCGCCGTCCTCGTGCTGCTCGTCATGCTCCGGATGCTCGCGATGGTGCGGCTCGAGCACGCCCACGCCACCAGCGACCACCTCACCGGGCTGCCCAACCGGCGGGCCCTGTACCGCCAGGCGGCTGCCCGGCTGGCGGACCCGACACGTCGCCAGGCCCTGCTCATGCTCGACCTCGACCGGTTCAAGGAGGTCAACGACTCCCTCGGTCACCACGCGGGCGACCAGCTGCTCGTCCAGGTCGGCACGCGACTGCGGCACGGCCTGCGCGCGGAGGACCTGCTCGTGCGCCTCGGCGGTGACGAGTTCGCCATCCTGCTCGAGGACGCCGGCCAGGCCGAGGCCAGGACCGTGGCCGCGGCCCTGGCCGCGCGGCTCGCGCAGCCCTTCCCGCTCGAGGAGCTCGGGGTGCACAGCACCGTGAGCATCGGGATCGCCCTGTTCCCCGACCACGGCGCGGACCTCAGCGCACTGCTGCGCAAGGCGGACATCGCGATGTACCGGGCCAAGTCGTCCGGCGGCGTGCGCGTGTACGGGGGTGACGACGACGGTCCCGCACGGCTGCGGATGGCGGAGGAGTTCCGCGACGCCCTCACCCGGGACGAGCTCGTGGTCCACTACCAGCCCAAGCTCGACCTCGTCTCCGGCGCGGTGCACGGCGTCGAGGCGCTGGTCCGCTGGGACCACCCCCGGCACGGCCTGCTCTACCCCGCCGCCTTCCTCGAGCGCGTCGAGGAGGCGGGCCTGATGCGGGCGATGACCCGGTCGGTGCTGGCCATCGCCCTCGACCAGGCGGCCCGGTGGTCGGCCGGCGCACGCCCCCTGACCATCGCCGTCAACCTCTCGGCGAGCTCGCTGGTGGACACCGACCTGCCGGACGAGGTCGCCGCCATGCTCGCCGCCCGCGGCCTGCCGCCGTCGGCCCTCCAGCTGGAGATCACCGAGGAGTTCCTCATGGCCGACCGCGACCGCGCGCGCGCGATCCTCACGCGGCTGCGCGACCACGGCATCCAGATCGCGGTGGACGACTTCGGCACCGGCTACTCCTCGTTGTCCTACCTGCGCGACCTGCCGATCGACGAGCTCAAGCTGGACCGCTCGTTCGTGTTCCCCATGGCCGACGACGCGCGCGCCGCTGCCCTCGTCGCCTCGACGATCGACCTGGCGCACAGCCTGGACCTGCGGATGGTCGCGGAGGGTGTCGAGGACGACGTCGCCTGCACCGAGCTCACGCGGATGGGCTGCGACCAGGCGCAGGGCTTCTACCTCTCGCGCCCGCTGCCGGCCGTCGAGCTCGACCTGTGGCTGGACGCGCGCGAGGAGTGGGCGCACGTCCCCGCACCGCACGGGCCGCACACGTCCTAG
>NZ_DAORSQ010000152.1:0-4291 GCF_035443605.1 Actinotalea sp.
GGGCCGCGGACCAGCCCTCGTCCCAGCCGAGGCGGGCGAGACCCACCGCGTGCGTGGCGCCGGGTGCGGTCGAGGTGCCGGCGGCGGCGGTGGGCGCGGCGGATCCCGGGGTGACGAGCGGGGGGTCGGGGTGGACGGGGTGGGGCAGCGGGTGCGGCAACGGAGGAGCCCTTCGGGGGGCCCGTGGCGTCAGGGGCGCGGCGGGCGGGGGGAGATGGACGGCGCGACGACGACGGTCATGGCGTCCTCCCCTCGGGCGGTGCGGCGCGGACCCGTCCGGGCCCGACAGGGCGACGCTACGCCGCATGCGGCGACGGCGTCACGCGCTTTCGCGGGAGGTGACGCGGGCGCGGCGGGACGCGCGGCCGTGCGCGACGGGGGACAATGGTCCGGTGAGCCTGTACCGGGACGAGGCGATCGTGCTGCGCGCCCAGAAGCTGGGCGAGGCCGACCGGATCGTCACCCTGCTCACGCGCCAGCACGGCAAGGTCCGGGCCGTCGCCAAGGGCGTGCGCCGCACGTCGTCGAAGTTCGGCTCGAGGCTCGAGCCCTTCATGGTCGTCGACGCGCAGCTCTACACCGGCCGCAGCCTGGACATCGTCACCCAGGTCGAGACGCTCGGACCCTACGGTCGTCAGATCTGCGCCGACTACGCGCTCTACACCACCGGGACGGCGATGCTCGAGACGGCGGAGCGCCTGGTCGAGCAGGAGCAGGAGCCAGCGGTGCAGCAGTACACGCTGCTCGTCGGCGCCGTCCGGTCGCTCGCCGAGCGGGCGCACGCCCCCGGGCTGGTGCTCGACGCCTACCTGCTGCGGGCGCTCGCGATCGCGGGGTGGGCGCCGTCGTTCACCGACTGCGCGCGCTGCGGGGCGCCCGGCCCGCACCGCGCGTTCGCGGTCGGTTCCGGCGGCGCGGTGTGCGCCGCGTGCCGCCCGCCCGGGGCGGCGTCCCCGGCGCCGGAGACCTTCGTGCTGCTCGCGGCCCTGCTCAGCGGGGCGTGGGACCAGGCGGACGCGAGCACAGAGCGCCACCGGCGCGAGGCCAACGGGCTCGTGGCGGCCTTCCTGCAGTTCCACCTCGAGCGCACCCTGCGCTCGATGCGCATGGTGGAGCGCGGATGAGGGCCGGCCAGCGGCGACGGGGCGAGCACCCCGAGCACGTCGTCGTCCCGCCGCCGGCGCACCCCTCGGGCGAGCGCCCACCGGCGGTGCCGCGCGAGCTGGTGCCCCGGCACGTGGCGATCGTCATGGACGGCAACGGCCGCTGGGCCAACGAGCGCGGGCTGCCGCGCACCGCCGGGCACGCCGCGGGAGAGGCCGCGCTGCTCGACGTCGTCGCCGGTGCGATCGAGGTGGGCGTCACGCACGTCTCGGCCTACGCCTTCTCGACGGAGAACTGGAAGCGCTCGCCCGAGGAGGTGCGCTTCCTCATGGGGTTCAACCGCGACGTGCTGCGTCGCCAGCGCGACACGATGCACGCGTGGGGGGTGCGCGTCCGGTGGGCCGGACGGCGCCCACGGCTGTGGCGCTCGGTCATCACCGAGCTCGAGACGGCCGAGGAGCTCACGCGCGGGAACGACGTGTGCACGCTGACGATGTGCGTCAACTACGGCGGCCGCGCCGAGGTGGCGGATGCCGCGCGGCAGATCGCCCGCGAGGTCGCAGCCGGGCGCCTCGACCCGGAGCGCGTCGACGAGCGGACCGTCGCGCGGTTCCTCGACGAGCCGGACCTGCCCGACGTCGACCTGTTCCTTCGGACCTCGGGCGAGCAGCGGACCAGCAACTTCATGATCTGGCAGGCGGCGTACGCCGAGCTCGTGTTCCTCGACGAGTACTGGCCCGACGTCGACCGTCGGCACCTGTGGCGTGCCGTGGAGACCTACGCGCGCCGCGACCGGCGCTACGGCGGGGCGGTCGACGCCGCGACCTGAGGTGCAGCGCACGGTCTCGCGGGCCGTCGGCGGCGACGGCCGGGGTGCGGCCCCGAGGGGTTCAGGCCCCGTGGTCGGCCGGGCTCACGTGCTCGACGGGGTCGTCGTCCAGGGCCAGCGCGTCGACGGACTCGCGCTCGTGGCGCCGGCGTCGCGCGCGCAGCACCAGGGCGGCCGCACCGAGCAGGAGGGCCACGACGACCCCGGCCAGGGCCCACGGGGACCGCGCGGCGAGCGACCCCGCCGCCTGGAACGCCGCCAGCCCGCCCAGCGCGTAGACCGCTGCCCAGACGAGGCAGCCCGGGATCATGGCCAGGGTGTAGCGCACCCAGCGCATCCGGATGAGGCCGGCCCCGGCGTTGACCGCGGTCTGGAAGCCGACGGTGAGGAACGACAACGGGATGATCGGCAGGCCCCAGCGGTCGATGGACGCGATCGCACGGCGCGTCCGCGGGCCGTCGACATGCTCGGCCCAGCGGCTGCGGAGCGTGCCAGCCGCGACGGCCCGGCCCACCCAGTACGTCGCCTGGGCACGCAGGAAGACCACCACGAGGAGGAACCCGTAGACCAGGGCGAACGGGCCGTCCTGGACGAAGCCGGGCACTCAGACCGCCCCGGTGAGCGGGAGGTCGACGCCGGCCGCACGGCACGCCGCGCACCGGCCGGACAGCTCGACGGTGTGCTCGACGTCGTCGAACCCGTGGGACGCGCCCACCTGTGCGGCCCAGGACTCGACCCCGGGCCCGTCGATCTCGACCGTGTGCCCGCACGTCCGGCACACGAGGTGGTGGTGGTGCTCGCGGCGCGCGCAGCGGCGGTAGACCGCCTCGCCGTCGGTGGTGCGCAGCACGTCGACCTCACCCTGCTCGGCGAGCGTCTGCAACGTGCGGTAGACCGTGGCGAGCCCGATGCCCTGACCGCGCTCGCGCAGCAGCTCGTGCAGCTGCTGCGCGCTGCGGAACTCCTCGAGGTCCTCCAGGACGTCGGCCACGGCCGAGCGCTGCCGGGTCATCCGGGCCATCAGTGCGCTCCCGTGGTGAGCTGGTCGGTGGTGCGCGGGTCGTCGTCGATCTCGACGTCGTCGGCGACGTCGGGGTGCGGGTCGACCTGACCCCGCCGCCGTCGATCCCGCCCGAGCAGGGTACGCACCATCGCCACCACGGCGTACACCCCGATCGCCAGGACCACGATGGTGGAGCCCGGCGGGATGTCCTGCCAGTAGGTGATCGAGAGCCCGGCGACGCAGACCAGGACGCCGATCCCCATCGCCGTCGCCATGGTGCGGTGGAACGACGACGTCACGAGCTGGGCCACGGCGACCGGGACGATCATCAGCGCACTGACCAGCAGCAGCCCGACCACCTGCATCGCGACGGTGACCGTGAGGGCAGCGATGACCGCGATGGACAGGTTGAGCGCGCGTACCGGCAGCCCGCTCGCCCGGGCGAACTCCTCGTCGTGGCTCACCGCGAAGAGCGCGGTGCGCAGGCCCACCCCGACCGCGAGCACGAGCACGGCGAGCACCACGGTCAGCCACAGGTCGCCGGTCGTCACGGTCGAGATGGAGCCGAAGAGGTACCCCACGAGGTTGGCGCTGGTGCCGCCTGCCTGAGAGATGATGAGCACGCCGCCGGCGATCCCGCCGTAGAAGAGCAGTGCCAGGGCGACGTCGCCGCTGGTGCGGCCGCGCTCGCGGACGAGCTCGATCGCCAGGGCGCCGACCACCGCTGCCACGACCGCACCCGGGATGGCGAGCACGTCGTCGGGCGCGAGGCCCAGGATGCTGCCGATGAGCCAGCCGAGGGCCACCCCCGTGAGCGCCACGTGACCGATCCCGTCGCCCAGCAGGGACAGCTTGCGCTGCACGAGGTAGGTGCCGATGACCGGTGCCGCCAGGCCCACCAGCAGCGCCGCGACCAGCGCGCGCTGCATGAGCGGGTCGGTGAGCATGCCCACCAGCTCGTCGACGACGTTCATCGGCGCCACTGGATGCTGGGGGCGAGCCCGGGCTCGGCCGCCGCCACGGGGCCCTCGTCACCGTCGTGCGGGTGCAGGTGGACGTGGTCGGCCGCCGCGTGGTCGGGGGACGGGGCCGGCGGGGCGCCGTCGTGCGCCACCGCACCGTGCCGCAGGACGACGGTCCGCTGGATGAGCGGTGCGATCGCGCCGAGCTCGTGCAGCACGACGACCACGGTGGTGCCGCGGTCGATGAGCCGGGTCAGGGCGTCGGCGAACACGCGCTGGCTCGGCAGGTCGACACCCGCGACGGGCTCGTCGAGCACCAGGAGCTCCGGCTCGCGCACGAGCGCCCTGGCGATGAGCACGCGACGCTGCTGCCCTCCGGAGAGGGTGTCGATG
>NZ_DAORSQ010000153.1:0-4260 GCF_035443605.1 Actinotalea sp.
TCTGCTTCACCTGCACGGTCCGCCTCCCCGTGGGCGGAGCGCCAATGTACCTCCCGCCCGCTCAGATCGCGTGGATCCGGGTGCTGCGGGCCTCGTGGGTGGGTCCGGCCGGGACGGGCACCGGCATCGCCACCTCAGGGCGCGACCACGGGCGTCGTCCCGGCGCAGGCCGTCACCCGCCACACCGAGGCCCGCCCCGCCGTGGCCACCTCGACGAAGCCCTCGCGCCCGGCGACGGCCAGTCCGGGATAGTCGCCGCGCCGGGGGTCATCGGGCCAGAACGTCCCCGGACCGACGAAGACGTGCGTCACCCGCAACCGGTTCAGCGCCTCACACACCCCGGGCGTGGTGGCCACATCGGCCAATGAGGTCGCCAAGGTGGTTCGGTCCCCGTCCCAGGCGCCGACGACGTGGGGGAAGACCGGCTCTCGTCCGCCGAGGGCACCAGAGAGTGCAGCGCCGTCCCAGGGGTTGCCGACGACACGCTCCCCCTCGGGAACCATCTCCGGCAGGCGGACGAGCAGTCCGCGTTCTGCCGCTCCCACCATGGCGTCGGGTCCGTACCACCCGTGCACGACGCGTACGGTGTCCGCCACGTACAGGCCTCCGCTCGCGAGTGCCACCACGGCGAGCAGCGTCGATGCAACCAGGCCGGTGGCGGCGGCCCGCCCGGGCACCCGCACGAGCGCGGCCAATCGTTCTGCACCCGCGGCAAAGCCGAGCGCCGCGAGCGGCACCCCGGCGACGCCGACGAGGGCCGCGAGCCGGAACGGGTCGTCCCACCACGCCGCGCTGACCAGCCGCGACAAGCGGCTGTCGCTCCCCGAGACGAGCACGAACAGCAACCCCGCGGTGCCGTGGACGGCCAGGAGCCACCGACGGCTGGGTCGCCGCCACACGACGGCGCAGCCGACGAGACAGAGCGCCGCGAGCACGAGGGGGATCGGCACCCGCTGAGGCGAGAGCGTCAGCCACTCCCCCACCGCCTGCCCCATGCGCTGGCGGGCCGGCCACGAGGTGCCGCGCTGGGCGTCGAAGGCGGGCGACAGGAGCAGGCCCCACGCGATGACGGCGGATGCCGCCACGGTCGTGGCGCGCCAGCGCCTGCCGCGCCCCCAGGTGCCGATGACGATCGCTGGCGCCGCGAGGACGAGCAGCGACACCACGGCGTTGGGGTGGGCAAGGGTCAGCCCGACGCCGGCCACCGCCAGCAGAAGCGTCCCTCCCACCACGGGCGCCGATCGCGAAGGCCCGAGCCCTGCGAGATCCGCCACCAGGGCGAGGACCGCCGGCAGCAACGCGGTCGCGAGGGCGTTGGGCCAGAGCGTTCCGTACGCGGTCAGCAGCACGGGAGACGCGGCGACACCCGCGGCCAGAACCCCCGCAGCCGCGCTGACGACCCGGTCAGGGCCCACGGCGACGCGGGCCAGAGCCACGCACCCGAGGGGCCATGCCACCGCGACCGCGACGAGGGCCACGGCGTTCGCAGCCACGGGAACCGGTACCCCCGTCGTTGTTGCCACCAGCGAGACGAGGTCGTGCCACGCCGCGGGATAGAAGCCGTGGCTGCGCTCCGGAGCCACGAGGGTGCCCAAGGTGAGCGCTGATCCATCGCGAGTTCGGACCACGTGGTCAGCCGCCGAGAGGTGAAAGACGGCATCGAAGGTCTGCGGCCAGCGGTCCGGTGCCCCCATTCCGCGAGCAACCCCGACGGCGAGGGTGCCGCCGCCGACGAGGGCCCCGACCAGGCCTGACGCCACCCACCGCCGCTGCGAGAGGGCAGGTCTCGTCGGGGCCACAGGTCTGCCCGCCGTCCTGCCCGACAGGTCCAGACGTCTCGCCACGGCGCGGCCCCCAGCCACCACCGAAGCCGTCAGCGCCACGGTCCCGAGGACCGCGGACCAGCCGAACGGCATCCTGACGAGCGATGCACTGATCGCCGCGGATGCGACGACGGCAACGGACACCACCGGTACGAGGGCAGTGCCGAGGAGGCCGCGCACCCCGCCAGCCAGGACGACGAGCGAGCCGGGCGCGAGCAGCGCGAGGACTGCCACGCCCAGGGTCGGCAGCGCGTCCCACCACGTCAAAGGGCCACCCGAAGGTGCGCAACCGCCTCGGCGACCGGACCGTCGGCGACCAGCCGACCGGACGCCAGAACCACGCCGCGCTCGCACAGGCGCTCCATGAGAGGCAGGTCGTGGCTCACGACGACGAGCGTTCGGCCCTCATCGGACAGCCGCTCGATGCGCCGCAGGCACTTGTCGCGAAAAGCCTCGTCGCCCACGGCGAGGATCTCGTCGACGAGGAAGACGTCAGGGTCCGTGTGAACCGCGACGGCGAACGCGAGACGCAGGAACATGCCCGACGAGTAGAACCGCACTTGGGTGTCGAGGAACGGGCCGATGTCGGCGAACTCGACGATCTCGTCGAAGCGTTCGGCGATCTGGTGCGGGCGCATGCCGAGGATCGACGCGTTGAGGTGGACGTTCTCCCTGCCGGTGAGGTCGGGGTGGAATCCCGCGCCGACCTCGAGGAGCCCGGCCAGGCGCCCCCGCACCCGGACGCGGCCGGTGTCCGGCGCCATGACGCCGGCGATGAGCTTGAGCAGGGTCGACTTGCCGGACCCGTTGCGGCCGAGCAGCGCCACCGACTCGCCTGCTCGTATCTGAAGGTCCAGCGGGGCCAGGGCGACGAAGTCCTCGTGACGTGTGCGGCGTTGGGCCCTCCAGACGAGGCTCTCCTTGAGGGAGAGGGTGTGGCGCAGGCGGAAGTGCTTGGAGGCGTTCTCCACCGAGACGGCGATCTGGGCCATCCGCTCAGAGCTCCTGCGCGAAGGAGCCGGACATCCGCCGGAACACCCGCTGGCCGAGGAGGACCAGGGCCCCGGTCACCGCGAACGCGAAGACCGTTCGTGGCAGGAGGTCGGGGGCGGCCTGGGCGAGGTTGCCTGCAGAGGCCGTCGCCCACGTGCCGCGGTGGACGAGCTCGACCGCCACCGTGACGGGGTTGAGCTGGTAGAGCCGGAAGAGCCAGGAGTCGCTGCCGAGGAGGTCACCGACGACCTGCCAGGGGTAGAGGACCGGGCTGGTCCACACGAGCACGGTGAGCACGAGGTCGACGACGTTCTCGAGGTCGCGATAGAGCACGTTCAGCGCCGACAGCAGCAGGCCGAGCCCGAGGGAGAGGACGGCGACGAGCGCGAGGCCGGTGACCAGGGCGAGCAACCCCACGGCATCCGGCCGCCACCCGCAGGCGAGGGCGGCGACGACGAGCACCAGCAGCTGGGGCACGAGGTGGACCGCCGCGACGCACACGCTCGAGACCGGGAAGAGCTCGCGGGGAAGGAAGATCTTGCGCAACAGCTCGCCGTTGACGACGACCGAGCGCGTCGCGTTGCCGACCGCCTCGCTGAGTGTCGTGACGACGACGAGGCCGCCGAAGAGGTAGATCGCATAGTCGCCGATCGCGCTCTGGCGCAGCACGAGCCCGATCCCGACGAAGTAGACCGCGAACTGCACGGCCGGCTTGACGTAGGACCACCCGAGGCCCAGCACGGACGCGCGGTAGCGCACCCTCAGCTCCTTGCGCACGAGCATCGCCAGCAGGTGGCGGCGCTCGAGCACCTCCCGCAGTCCGCCGCCTGTTCCCTGGACGACGAGACCGCCGTCGGCGGTCGCGGTGGTCACGAGGACCTGCTCCCGGCGTCGAGCCCGAGGGTGCGACGCCAGCTGTCCTCGCCCGCCAGCGACGGCGCCGCGTCCCGGTACTCGGCGCTCAGCTGGCGCCAGCGACGCAGGAGTTCACGGTGGGCGCGCACAGCATCCGTGAGACCCGCTGCCGCGACCGACCGGTCGCGGCGAAGCCACGCCAGGCCGGCACCATCGGCAGTCGCCACAAGGGCCGAGTCCAGCCCCGCCAGGGTCCACCACCCTGCGTCCACCGCGGCCACCTCACGCTCCGGGCCGTGTACGGAGCCTGCCCCCACCGCACGCGTCTGGTGCAGGATCCCGGATGCCGCAGCGCGAACCGTGGCGATCCGACTCGCCGGGCGCTCGGCGGCGAGCTCCCGGCGGCGCGGCCTGCCGGGGCGGAGGGCGGCGAAGTCCTCCGCGTCAGGACGAACCTGGGCGTCGACGTGGTCCGCGCGCAGCGCCCGCACCTCATCGAGGCGGACGTGCAGCGAGGCGTGCAGGTCACTCGGACCGGCCAGCACGTCCTCGACGGCCTTCAGCCGCAGGGCCGCAGCGGAGTACTGCA
>NZ_DAORSQ010000154.1:0-4206 GCF_035443605.1 Actinotalea sp.
CGAGACCCCCGGTGGGGTCGAGGGGCAGGCTGCTGACATCGCCTGGCTGCGCGACCGGCTCGCCTGAGTCAGCGGCCGCAGGGTCCGACACCTGACAGGTCGGTGACAGGTCGGCGGCAGGGCGTCCACGCACCGTGGGGCCATGACGACCAGTGCCGCACTGTCCGGGACCCACCTGAGCATCCGCGCCCTCGTGGCGGGCGACCACGACACGCTGACGACGATCATGGCCGGGATGTCGCTGGGGTCTCGGGTGGCCCGTTACCACTCTGGGTTACCCCACCTGACCCCGCGGATGCTGCGTCACCTAAGCGACGTCGCACCGGGACGACACGTCGCCCTCGTCGCAGAGCAGGACGGCGCCCCGGTGGGCATCGTGCGCTGGGTGCGCGAGGACGACACGACGGCCGAGATCGCCCTGGAGGTCGTTGACGCGGCACACGGACGGGGTGTGGGGCGGGCCCTGCTCCAAGCAGCGTGCGTGAGCGCCATCGAGGCCGGCATCGAGCGCCTGGTCGCCTACGTCACCGCGGACAACCGCCGCGTCCACCGGTGGCTGCACCGGCACGCGGCCCATCGCGAGGAGGACCGATTCGTCATCCGTCTGCCGGGGAAACTCGCTGCGCCGATCCGGCCGCTTCGTGGTTTCATGGGCGAATGCGCGCCAGGATCCTCGGGCCGCTCCGAGTCGAGACCACCCGCGGTTCACAGCTTCCCGCCGGAGGCCGACCCCGCGACGTCCTCGCGGCCCTCCTGCTCCGCAGGGGTCGCCCCGTTCCCGCAGACGTCCTCCTCGACCTCGTCTGGTCCGAGCAGGCAGCCACGCTCGACGTCGCTGCGGTCCACACCGTCGTCGCACGTCTCCGGCGCCAGTTCGGTGCAGAGCTGATCGACCGTGAGCACGGCGGCTACCTCGTACCCGACGCGGTCCGCACCGACGTCGACGAGGTGCTGCTCCGTCGCTCGCAGGCCCGGGCGTGCACCGCGCAGCGCGACTGGTCGGGGAGGCGTCAGGCGGATCGGGCAGCCCTGAGCCTCTGGGCCGGTCCGGTGGCCCTCGAGGGTGTTCGTGACGACCTGGTGGTCGTCGAGCGGGCCCGGCTCGCCGACCTGCGCCGGGGGATTCTCGACGACCTGGCCACCTCACTGCTCGACGACCCCGAAGCAGACCCCGACGAAGCGCACGACCTCGCCCTCGAGCTGATGACGGGCGACCCACTCGACGAGGCAGCGGCGGTCCTGGGCATGCGTTCGGCGCAGCGCCTGGGCCGGCAGGCCGAGGCGCTGTCGATCTACTCCCGGATCCGGCGGGACCTGCGTGAGGAGCTGGGCATCGACCCCGGCCGCACCCTCACCGAGCTGCACCAGCGAGTCCTCGCGCAGGCTCCACCCCGGGGGGCGCCCGGCGCCCTGTCCGCGGAGCGCCCGGTGGCCCGCGACGTGGTCCTGCACCCGGCCCGCGTCCTCCCGGCGCCCCGGACTCCGACGGTCGGCCGCCTCGCGGATCTCGATGCCGCACTGGGTGCCCTGTCCTCAGGACACCGGCTCGTCACGGTCACGGGGCCGGCTGGCGTCGGGAAGTCACGCCTGCTCGCGGAGATCGGGGCGGCCCTGCGTCCCAGCGAACCGGACATCTACCACGTCGCCCTCGAGCCCCATGCCCAGCTGTCCTCCGACGCCCTCGCCCTCGTCGTCGGGTCGATGAGCGGGTTGCCGATGGACGGGGCCGACCCGGTGCACCAGCTGGCCGAGGCACTCGCCAACGAGCAGGCCGTCATCCTCGTCGACGAGGCCGAGTGGGCACTGGCGGGGGTGGCGGAGATCGCGCGGGCCCTGCTCGACCGGTGCCCCGGCATCCGGCTCGTCCTCACCTCGCGCACCCCGCTCGGCATCCTCGGGGAGCGCCTGGTCGTCCTCGACTCCCTGCCCGTCCCCGCCCCCGGGGCGGCGCGCGAGGAGGTCTGCGACTCGGCGGCCGTGCAGCTGGTGGCCTCACGGCTCGCTGACCGCGGCACCGAGCGGGCGAGCGACCTCGAGGCGTGGGTGGACCGGGACCTGCAGACCCTCGCCGAGGTCGCGCGACGGCTCGACGGGCTCCCGCTCGCCCTGGAGCTGGCAGCCGGGCGCTCCCCCGGCGGCAACCTCGACCGGCTGCTCGACGTCGTCGCCACACCGCTGGACCTCGTGGCCGACGAGCTCGACCGGGAGCCGCGCCACCAGTCGCTGCGCGAGGCCATCGGGTGGAGCATCGAACGCCTGACGTCGAAGGAGCGACGGGCGCTGGCGCGGCTGTCGGTGTTCGTCGCGACGTTCGCCCGCGGTGCGGCCGTGGCCGTGATCGCCTCGCCGGAGGCGGAGGCAGAGCTGAGGGCGCTGGTTCGCGGCAACCTCGTGCAGGCGGCGCACGCAGGGGGTCAGGGGCTGAGGTTGCTGACCGCTGTGCGCGACGCGGCGCGCGAGGTGCTGCTCGACCTCGGGGAGGTCGCCGACTCCCGCCGCCGACACCGCGAGTGGTACGCAGCCCGGTGGCGCGGCGCCCAGCTGGGCGACACCCTCATCGAGGACGTCGGCCGCACCCAGGAGGACCACCTCGCCGCCCTGGAGAACGCCCTCACCGTCGGCGACACCGGATCGGCCGTCGACCTGGGCCTGGCACTGTTCCGCCGCTGGCAGTTCAGCGAGTCGGTCGCGACCGCCACGCCGTGGATGGACCAGCTCTCCCGGATGCCGGGGCTCACCGATGCCCAAGCGGCTCGCCTCGCGATCGCGCGAACGGCGATCTCGCACGTCCGGCAGTGGGAGGACGTGGACGTCCCCCTTATGGTGCACGCGCTGCGCGATGACCCTGACTGGGCGGTCAACCTGTTCACAGCCGAGGCCATCGCCGCCTACACCGCAGGTGACACCCCGCGCTCGATGGAGATGGCAACCCTGGGTCTTGACGCCGCACGGGCGTCCGCACCGCACCACCTTCCCGAGTCGTTGGCCTTGGCCGCGGTGATGGCCGGCATCGCGGGCGAAGCCGCTGCCGCGACCGAGTACGTCGAGGAGGCTCGTGCCCGGATCGGTCCGCACCCGTCCGCCGTGCACCTCGTGACGGTCGTGCCGAAGCTCGCCCTGGCCATGATGGATGCCGGCCGCCCCGACGTCGCCCTCGACCTGTTGCAGCGAGCCGCCGACGGGGCGCAGTCGCGATTCGGCATCCAGCCGACGACGACGACCGTCATCAACCTGGGCTGGGCGGCCCTCGGCGCGGGACGGCCCAGGCAGTCGTTCACCTGGTTCGTCCGTGGCCTGCACCGGGAGACGCCGTGGAGCCCCGGTTTCGCAGAGGCGTCAGCCGGCCTCGGGTGCGCGGGGGTCGCACTAGCGTGGGAGCACGCCTCGACGGTGCTCCTGGCGTCCGACCGGCTGCTCGGGACGTCTGCCACCCAGCTGGCCGGGAGCCTGGCCGCTCACGTGGAGCGCGCTCGCTCCCAGGTGACCTGGCCGCCGGACACGCCGTTGACGACCCTGCCGGTCGACGTCGTCGCCCACCGGGTGCTCCAGCTCGCAGCCGAGTACGCCGCAGTGCTCGCCCCGGAGCCCGAGCAGGCCTCGGCGTAGCAGCGACGGCGTCAGCGCAGGAACAGCTGGTACGCCGGGTTGTCGGTCTCGTCCCACGACCGGTAGCCGAGGGTCTCGCGGAAGGTGGCGAACGCCTTGCGGTCGCCCGGGGGCACCTGCATGCCGACGAGCACGCGGCCGACGTCCGAGCCGTGCCCACGGTAGTGGAAGAGCGAGATGTTCCAGCCCGGCGCCATCGCCGCGAGGAAACGGACCAGGGCGCCCGGGCGCTCGGGGAACTCGTAGCGGTGCAGCACCTCGTCGTCGGCCAGGGTCGTGCGCCCGCCGACGAGGTGGCGCAGGTGCAGCTTGGCGAGCTCGTCGTCGGTGAGGTCGAGGGCCGGCAGCCCGGCATCCTCGAATCCCTGCGCGATGCGGCGGGCCTCCTCGCGGCCGTGGACCTGGAGCCCGACGAAGACGTGGGCGGTGTCGCTGTCGGCGATCCGGTAGTTGAACTCGGTGACCTCGCGCCCTGGCCCGATGACGTCGAGCAGCTTGCGGAAGCTGCCGCGCTGCTCGGGGATCGTCACGGCGAACACGGCCTCGCGCTGCTCACCGATCTCGGCCCGCTCGGCGACGAAGCGCAGGCGGTCGAAGTCC
>NZ_DAORSQ010000155.1:0-2287 GCF_035443605.1 Actinotalea sp.
CCGAAGGCCTGGAGCAGGTGCAGCATCACCTCGTTGGACCCGTTGGCGGCCCAGAGCTGCCCGGGCGCCAGGGTGACGCCCGACTCGCGGAGCAGGTAGGCGGCGAGGTCGGTGCGCAGGTCGAGGAAGTCGCGGTCGGGGTAGCGGTGCAGGCCCCGGGCCGCGGCGGTGACAGCGGCCGCGATGCTCGACACGACGCCGTCGGACGGCGCGTAGGGGTTCTCGTTGACGTTGAGCAGCACCGGGACGTCGAGCTGCGGCGCCCCGTAGGGCTCGAGTCCGGCCAGCGCTGCGCGCAGCGGCAGGGGCGTCGGGGGCGGGTTCTCGGAGTGCACGGCTCCGATCCTACGGATCGGTCGGTGCGGTCACGCCGTGACGAGGTCCAGCACCCGGCGCCCGTCGACCTCGCGGAACCCGACGGCCCGCAGGTAGCGCTCGGACGCGGCCATCCCCGGCGAGGCGACGACCGTCCGCGTGCCGAGCGCGGCGAAGGGTCCGTCGGGCCGGAAGACGAACTCGCCGGGCGTGAAGTCGCGGAACGGCGGCAGGACGTAGTCGAGGACCACCTGCTGCTCGTCGGGGCCGGCACCCCGCCGGGACAGCACCACACCGACCACCTGGTCCCCGCTGGAGACGAGGAAGGCGTGCTCGGCGAGCCGCGCCGGGTCGGCGGGCAGGTCGGCCGGGAGATCGGGGTTGAAGGTCGCGATGTCCGTCCGGTGCCGCTGCAGCAGCGCGGCGAGGAAGGGCTCGGCCGTGCCGATCGCGACGGCGTCGTAGGCCCGCGTGTCGTGGCGCTGCCGCACGAGCTTGGCGATGACCCCGAGGTTGATGCCCACGAGGACGACGTTCATCGCGACCATCGGCCACACCCCGACGGCCGCGTTGTAGCCGACGAGCACGACGCAGGAGATCGCGTTGAGGACCCGGAAACGCATCACCCGCGTCTGCAGCAGGGAGATGATGAGGACGGCCGAGCCGACCCAGCCGACGAGCTCCAGCAGTGACACGTGCGTGCTCCTCGCGGTCGCGACCTGACGGCGCCCCGGTGCGACCGCCGGCCCGATCCTACGGTCCGGCATGTGGGTGGCTGCTGTCAGACTGCGCGGGTGCCAGCCACCCCGTCCACCTCCCCCGCCGCGCCACCCGCCGTACCCGCCGCCGCCCTGGACCGGGTGGCGCTGCGCGCCCAGGCCGAGACGGTGCTGCGGGAGCTGGTCGGCAGCCCGGACGCCGTGCTGCGCGAGGACCAGTGGACGGCCATCGAGGCGCTGGTCGCGGACCGCCGCCGTGCCCTCGTGGTCCAGCGCACGGGGTGGGGCAAGTCGGCCGTGTACTTCGTGGCGACGGCCCTGCTGCGGTCGCTGGGCGCCGGCCCCACGGTCATCGTCTCGCCGCTCCTGGCGCTCATGCGCAACCAGGTCGAGGCCGCGCGCCGGGCGGGGATCGCCGCGGAGACCATCCACTCGGCGAACACCGACGAGTGGGCGCAGGTGCACGCCCGGGTCGCGGCGGGGCAGACCGACGTCCTGCTCGTCTCACCCGAGCGGCTCAACAACCCGGGCTTCCGCGACGAGGTGCTGCCGCGCCTCGCGCTGGACGCCGGGCTGCTGGTGGTCGACGAGGCGCACTGCATCTCCGACTGGGGGCACGACTTCCGCCCCGACTACCGGCGCATCCGGACCATGCTCACGCACCTGCCCGAGGGCACCCCCGTGCTCGCCACCACCGCGACGGCCAACGCGCGGGTGACGGCCGACGTCGCCGAGCAGCTCGCGGTGCACGCGGAGGGCACATCGTCGCGCACCCTGGAGGACGTCCTCGTGCTCCGCGGACCCCTCGACCGCGCATCGCTCCACCTGGCCGTCGCCGAGCTTCCCGACCACGCCGCCCGGCTGGCCTGGCTGACGGCCAACCTGCCCGCCATGGCGGGCTCGGGCATCGTCTACTGCCTCACGGTCGCGGCGGCCGAGCAGGTCGCGGCCCACCTCCGGGGCGCGGGGATGGCCGTACGTGCCTACACCGGGCAGACCGAGCCCGCCGAGCGCCTGGAGTGCGAGCAGGACCTGCTCGCCAACCGGGTCAAGGCGCTCGTCGCCACCTCGGCGCTGGGGATGGGCTTCGACAAGCCGGACCTCGGCTTCGTCGTGCACCTCGGTGCACCCGCCTCCCCCATCGCGTACTACCAGCAGGTGGGCCGCGCCGGCCGCGCCACCCGCCGCGCCGACGTCGTGCTGCTGCCCGGCCGCGACGACCGCGCCATCTGGGACTGGTTCGCCTCGATGGC
>NZ_DAORSQ010000155.1:2387-4143 GCF_035443605.1 Actinotalea sp.
CGACGCCGCGGTGCACGCCGCGGAGCTGCCGGTCGCCCTGCGCGGCGCCGTCGTGCAGGTGCTCGACGCCTGGGCGCCGCGCATCGAGGGTGTCGTGGTGGTCCCGTCAGCGACGCGTCCGGGCCTCGTCGAGCACCTGGCCGCCGGCGTGGCGCGGCACCTCGGGGTGCCCGTCGTCGGTGCGGTGGTCGCGTCCGCGCACCTGCCGCCCGGCCGGCACGACGTCAACTCCGCCCAGCGGCTGGCCGGGGTGGTGCGGCGCCTGGAGCTCGACCTGACGGACGCGGCGGCCGCAGGCCTGCGGGGCCGCTCGGTGCTGCTCGTCGACGACCGCCACGACTCGGGCTGGACGGTGACCGTCGCCGCCAGGCTGCTGCGCAGGGCCGGCGCCCAGCAGGTGCTGCCGTTCGTCCTCGCGACCGGCTGAGCCGGCGAGGCGGGCCGGTGTGCCGACGCGAGCCTGTCAGGCGAAGCGGGCCCGGACCGCCTCGCCGTGGGCGGGCAGGTCCTCGTCGTTCGCGAGCGCGACGATCCGGTCGGCGAGCACGCCGAGCGCGGCGGCGTCGTACTCGATCACCTGCACGGCGCGCAGGAAGCTGTGCACACCGAGGCCGCTCGCGTAGTGCGCGCACCCGCCCGTGGGCAGCACGTGGTTCGAGCCGGCCATGTAGTCGCCGAGCGAGACCGGTGCGTACGGGCCGACGAAGATCGCCCCGGCGCTGGTCACCCGGTCCGCCACGGCGGCCGCGTCGGCCGTCTGGATCTCGAGGTGCTCGGCACCGTAGGAGTTGACGACGGCCAGGCCCTGCTCGACGTCGTCGACCAGCACGATCGCCGACTGCGGGCCGGCCAGCGCGGTGGTCACCCGCTCGCTGTGCCTGGTCGCCGCGACGACGGCGGGCAGGAGTGCCTCGACGGCGTCCGCGAGCGCGACCGAGTCCGTGACGAGCACCGAGGCCGAGGTGGGGCCGTGCTCGGCCTGCGAGACCAGGTCGGCGGCGACGTGCCGCGGGTCCGCCCCGGCGTCGGCGAGCACGGCGATCTCGGTGGGACCTGCCTCCGAGTCGATGCCGACCACACCCCGCACGAGGCGCTTGGCTGCCGTGACGTACTGGTTGCCCGGGCCGGTCACGACGTCCACGGGCTCGCAGAGCATCGCGCCGTCGTCGGCCGTCTGGCCGGTCGCGCCGTAGGCGAGCATGGCGACGGCCTGGGCCCCGCCGACGGCGTAGACCTCGTCGACGCCGAGCAGCGCGCACGCCGCCAGGATCGTGGGGTGCGGCAGGCCGCCGTTGTCCCGCTGCGGCGGGCTCGTGACGACGAGCGAGCGCACGCCGGCCTCCTGCGCCGGGACGACGTTCATGACGACCGAGGACGGGTAGACGGCCAGCCCGCCCGGGACGTACAGGCCGACGCGGTTGACGGGCAGCCAGCGCTGGCGCACCTGGGCGCCGGGCGCGAGGTCGACGGTCGAGCCCGCCGGCAGCTGCGCCGCATGCACCGTGCGGACGCGGGCGATCGCCTCCTCGAGCGCGGCCCGGACCGCGGGGTCCAGCGTCGCCAGCGCGGCGGTCATGGCCGCGCCGGGCACGCGCAGGTGCACGGGCCGCACGCCATCGAACCGCTCGGCGAGGTCGCGCAGGGCTGCGGCGCCGCGCTCGCGCACGTCGGCGAGGATCGGCGCCACCTGGTCGGCCGCGCCGGCGACGTCGAGGTCGGGGCGCGGCAGCGTCGCGGTGAGCTGGCGGGCGGTCAG
>NZ_DAORSQ010000156.1:0-4140 GCF_035443605.1 Actinotalea sp.
ATCGACGCGGTGCTCGCGACGCTGGAGACCCGGCTGTACCTGTACGAGGGCGGTCCCACGGGCAACGGACCGGCGTCCACCGTCATCGCCAACTCCACGGGCTGCAGCAGCGTCTACTCCTCGACGATGCCGTTCAACTCCTACCTCGACCCGTGGGTCAACAGCCTGTTCCAGGACGCCCAGCCGCTGGCCAAGGGCATCTTCGAGGGCATCTCCGCCCAGCTGGTCAACGACATGCGCGCCCAGCGGACGGCGGCCCTCGAGCTCGCGGACGCGTACGACCCGGCCACGCACGACCGCGCCCTGCAGCGCCTGACGTGGGACCGCCTCACACCGGACGAGCTGGGCCTGCTGCCGACGGTGCTGACCATCGGCGGCGACGGCGCGAGCTACGACATCGGCTTCGGCGCGATGTCCCGCGTGCTCGCCAGCGACACCCCGATCAAGGTCATGGTGCTCAACTCCGGGGCGTACTCCAACACGGGGGGCCAGGCCTCGACGGCGAGCTTCACCGGTCAGGACTCCGACCTGGCGCGGTTCGGCGGGGCGCACGACGGCAAGCACGAGTCCCGCAAGGAGCTCGGCCTGCTCGCGTCGTTCCACCCCCATGTGTTCGTCGCCTCGACGTGCACGGCGCTGCCCGGCCACTTCCTGCGCTGCTCGGCCGAGTTCCTCGCCTACACGGGCGCCCCGGCCGTGATGGACGTCTACACGCCCTGCGGGTCCGAGAACGGCATCCCGGAGGCGGCCTCGAACGCCAGGGCCCGCCTCGCGGTGGAGAGCCGGATGAGCCCGCTGTTCGTGCACGACCCGCGCCGCGGCGCGACGCTGCACGACTGGTTCTCGCTCGAGGGCAACCCGGACGCGGACAAGACGTGGACCACGAGCACGGTGGAGCACCTCGACGCCGACGGCAACGTCCAGCTGCTCACGACGCCGCTGACGCCCGCCGAGTTCGCACTCGGCGAGGTGCGGTTCAAGAAGCAGTTCAAGCGTCTCCCCGCGGCGGACGATGCCGCCGCCCTGCCGATCGACGCGTACGTCGAGCTGCCCGTCGCCGCGCGCGCGGGCCACGTCCCGTTCGTGTACGCCACGGACGACGACCGGCACCTCATCAAGGTGGCGTGCTCGATGTCGATCGTCGCGCTCGTCGAGGACCGGCGCCGGTACTGGCAGATCCTGCAGTACCTCTCCGGCGGCCACGAGGCGCAGCTCACCGCGCTGCACCGCGAGGACCTCGCGGAGCTCCAGGCGCGGTACGACGCCGCGGTCGCGGCCAAGGAGAGCACGCTCGACGACGTGGTCCGGGCGATGACGGAGCTCGCGGCCGCGAGCAGGGCACCGGCCGGTCTCGGCGGGTGGATCCCGACGCATGCGCCGGGCGGCGGCGCGACACCCGCGGCCACCACCGCCACGGCAGCCACGCCGGTCGCCGTCGACGACGCGCCCGTGCACCTGGACCCCGCGGACCAGGCGTTGTGCACCGACTGCGGGACCTGCTACCAGGAGCTGCCGCAGATCTTCGAGAAGACGACCGTCGTCCTGGACGGCAAGGCCACGGTGGTGGCCCGGATGATCCCCGGCGCGCTGGCCACGCTCGAGCTCACCCCGGACGTCCTGGCGAGGATCGAGCGCGTCAAGGCCACGTGCGACGCGGAGATCATCCGATGACGACGACGGCGCCGCGACCCGGTGCGGCGCCCGGGGCGCAGGCCGGCCAGGCGGCCGGCGGGGCCGACCTGCACCGGTACCTCGACGCCGCGAGCGAGCTCGAGGCCACGCGCACGGAGGTCGAGGACCTCGAGCAGTCGCCGGAGGTCACCGCGTTCCACCACCAGCTCGACCTGCTGCGCCGACGGCTGCTCAGCGAGCCTGCGGCGTTCCGGGACCTGTTCATCGCCGACGGCGTGGCGGCCGTCGCCTGGGAGTTCAACCAGCCGGACCTGGGTGCGGACTTCACCAGGACCATGTGGTCGATGATGCTGCGCGGCGACGACACGAGCCGGCTGCTCATGAAGCTCGTGTGGTCGCTGCCCCTGGGCCGCAAGCGAGCGTTCGTCCGGGCCATCGACCGGCACCTGTCGGACCGGTACCCGATGTTCGACGGCCTGAGCACCGACTGGCCGGCGGGCAGCTCCATCCCGCCGTACGTGCGTGGGGCGCAGGATCGGTCGGTCGACTTCGGGCTGGTGAACCAGGGCTACCTGGGCTACCTCACGCTCGGGTACACCCCGGTCGAGGTGGACCTCTTCGTCTGGCTCGAGGCCCTGCGCGACAAGCAGTGCGCCGAGAAGCCGTGCGAGATCGGCATCCACGTCGTCGGCAAGAACGAGCCGACCGGGGGCTGCCCGGTCAAGATCCACATCCCGCAGATGCTCGAGCTCGTCGGCATGGGGCGGTTCCGTGAGGCGTTGGAGCTCATCGAGGGCTCCAACCCGTTGCCGGACGTCACGGGACGGGTCTGCCCGCAGGAGCTCCAGTGCCAGGGCGTCTGCCTGCAGAGCAAGCTGCCGATCCAGATCGGCCAGCTCGAGTGGTACCTGCCCGAGCGCGAGAAGCTCGTCAACCCGGGCAGCATCGTCGAGCGCTTCGGCGGCGTGCCCGACCCGTGGCAGGTGGCGACCAGGCCGCCGGTCGCGATCGTCGGCTCCGGGCCCTCCGGGCTCATCAACGCCTACCTGCTCGCCGTCGAGGGCTTCCCCGTGACGATCTTCGAGGCGTTCCACGCGCTGGGCGGCGTGCTCCGCTACGGCATCCCCGAGTTCCGGCTGCCCAACGAGCTCATCGACGACGTCGTCGCCAAGATCACGCTGCTCGGCGGCAAGTTCGTGCCCAACTTCGTCGTCGGCAAGACGGCCACCCTGCAGGACCTGCGGGACGCGGGCTTCTGGCGCATCTTCGTCGGCACCGGCGCCGGCCTGCCGCGGTTCATGAACGTGCCGGGGGAGCACCTGCTCAACGTCATGTCGGCCAACGAGTTCCTCACCCGCGTCAACCTCATGCAGGGCCAGCGGGCCGACTACGAGACCCCGTTGCCCGCGACCGCCGGCAAGGACGTGCTCGTCATCGGCGGCGGTAACACGGCCATGGACGCCGCCCGCACCGCGCGCCGGCTGGGCGGCAACGTGACGATCGTCTACCGGCGCACGCGCAGCGAGATGCCGGCGCGCGTCGAGGAGCTCGAGCACGCGCTCGAGGAGGGCATCGCGCTCAAGGTGCTGGTCGCGCCGTCGCAGTTCCTCGGCGACGACACGACCAGCTTCGTCACCGGGGCGACCCTCGAGGTCATGGAGCTCGGCGAGCCGGACGCGTCCGGTCGGCGCGCCCCGGTCCCCACCGGCCGCACCGAGACGATGCACGCCGACCTGGTCATCATGGCGCTGGGCAACGCCGCCAACCCGATCATCAAGGACTCCGAGCCGCGTCTGGCCACGTCGAAGTGGGGCACCATCTCGCTCGATCACGAGGGCTCGCAGGTCACCACGCTGCCCGGCGTCTACACGGGTGGCGACGCCGCCCGTGGGGGCTCGACGGCCATCCGGGCGGCCGGGGACGGTCAGGCGGCCGCGCGCGAGATCGTCGGCAGCATCGACGTGCCACCCGAGGCGATCGCGGCGATGGTCGCGAGCGCGCTGACCTACACCGAGCTCGGCGCCACCGCCCAGCGCATCGTCTCGACGGCGGAGCTGAGCGACGGCATCCACGAGTTCACCGTGTACTCGCCGCTGGTCGCCGCGGCGGCCCAGGCGGGGCAGTTCGTCCGGGTGCTGCCGCGGCCGGACGGCGAGCTCATCCCGCTGACCCTGGCGGACTGGGACGCGCAGGCCGGCACCATCTGCCTCGTCGTGCAGGGCATGGGCACGAGCAGCATCGAGATCAACCAGATGGCCGTGGGCGACGCCTTCACGGGGATCGCCGGGCCGCTCGGGCGTCCCAGCGAGGTGCACCGCTACCCGGCGGGCTCGACGGTCGTCTTCACCGCCGGCGGCCTCGGCCTGCCGCCCGTCTACCCGATCCTGCGCGAGCACCTGCGGGCCGGGAACCACGTCACGCTCATCTCGGGCTTCCGCAGCGGCGACCTCATGTTCTGGACGGGGGCGGACGAGCGGGTCGGCCTGCTGCAGGCGCGGTACGGCGACC
>NZ_DAORSQ010000157.1:0-4018 GCF_035443605.1 Actinotalea sp.
GCGATGTGGGCCCGGTTCGTCGTCGTGCCCGGTCTGACCGACCAGTGGCAGAACGTCGAGGCCGCGGCGGACTACCTCGCGACGCTGGGCTCGCTCGAGCGCGTGGACGTCGTCCCGTTCGACCAGCGGGGCCGCGCCACGTGGCACACGCTCGGGCGGGAGTACCGCCTCGAGATGACCGAGCCGCCCGACGAGGAGCTCCTCGAGCGTGTGCGCGGGCAGTTCCGCACGCGCGCGCTGCAGGTCACCTGACCTCACGTCGCCCGGGCGCTCCGCCCATCAGGCGGTCGGCACGTCCGCCCGCCCCTCGGGCAGCAGCCGGTGGCCGAGCACCCGCTCCGACCAGCCCTCGCGGTCCAGGTACGGGCAGATCCCGCCCAGGTGCAACGGCCAGCCCGCGCCGAGCACCAGGCACACGTCCACCTGCTCCGCCGAGGTGACGGCTCCGTCCGCGAGCATGCGGCCGATCTCCTCGGCCAGACCCGCGAGCACAGCTGCCCGCACCCCCGCCTCGTCCAGCGCCCATGGGCCGCCCGGCGCCCCGAACGCCTCCTGGACCCGCGGGTCGACGTCGTGCTCCCGCCCGGTCCCTGCGGCCGGCACCACGCGGCCGCCGCGCGCGGCAAGCAGCTCGAGACCGGGGGAGCGCGGGTAGCGCTCGCCCAGATCCGTCCGCAGGGCCTCGAGCACGTGCAGCGCGACGGGCAGGCCGACCAGCTGGAGCAGGGCGAACGGCCCCATCGGCAGCCCCAGCGGCCGCAGTGCCGCGTCGGCGACCCGCACGTCGGTGCCGCGCTCGACCGTCGCAAGGACCTCACCGAGCAGTCGGAGCAGCAGCCGGTTGACGACGAACCCCGGCCGGTCGCCCACCGTGACCGGCGACTTGCCGAGCGCGACGGCCACGGCGACGGCGGTGGCGACCGCAGCCTCGGTCGAGGCAGCGGCGCGCACCACCTCGACGAGCGGCATCTGCGCCACCGGGTTGAAGACGTGCAGCCCCACGACGCGCTCGGGGTGGCGCAGTCCGGTCGCCATCGCCGTCACCGACAGCGCCGAGGTGTTGGTGGCCAGCACGGCGTCCGGCGCAACGACGTCCTCGAGCTCCGCGAACACGCGACGCTTGAGCTCCAGCACCTCGGAGACGGCCTCGATGACGAGGTCCGCGTCCGCCAGCGCGCGCAGATCGGTGCCCACCGAGACGGCGGCGAGCAGCCGGGACGCGTGGTCGTCCGAGACCCGGCCGCTGGACCGCAGCCGCTCGACGAGCTCGGCGACCCTCGCCCGCCCGGCCGCGGCGCGCTCGTCGTCGACCTCGCGCATCCGCACCGGGACGTCCAGGCGCAGCGCAGCGAGCACGGCGATCTGCGCGGCCATGAGGCCGGCCCCGACGACGCCGAGCACCCGGACGGGCCGTGCGAGGTCGGCCCGGAGGGTCGGGCGCCGGGCCGCCCGGGTGAGGTCGAACGCGTACAGGCCCGCGCGCAGCTGCGGGCTGAGCAGCAGGTCGGTCAGCGCGTCGTCCTCCGCGGCGAAGGCCGCGTCACGATCGGGCGGGGACGCGGCGAGCAGCTCCAGGGCCCGGTACGGCGCGGGAGCGGCACCGTGCAGGCGCCGGTCGAGGCGGGCCGCCGCCCGGTCGAGCGCGGCGCGCCGCGCATCGGGGGCCTCGGGGCCGCGCCGGGGCACCTGCACCCGGCCGGTCAGGACGTCGGCGAACCACGCGAGCGCGGCCGGGACGAGGTCGTGCGGATCGAGCACCACGTCGACGAGCCCCAGGGCGAGCGCCTCGCCCGCACCCGTCATCCGGTTGCCCGCGAGCGGCCGCTCCAGGACCATCTCGACCGCACCGGCCGTGCCGAGCAGCCCGGGCAGCAGCGTGCAGCCGCCCCACCCAGGCACCAGGCCGAGCATCACCTCCGGCAGCGCCAGCGCGGTGACGTCGGCGCCCACGGCGCGGCAGGTGCAGTGCAGGGTCAGCTCGAGCCCGCCGCCCAGCGCGGCGCCGTTGACGATCGCCAGCGTGGGCACGCCGATCTCGGCGAGCAGGCGGTAGGTGGCGTGACCGAGCTCGCCGATCGCCCGGGCCTCGGCCCGCGTCCGGACGCGGGCGACCTCGTGCAGGTCGGCGCCGGCGACGAGGTAGCCGCCCGTCCCGGTGATCGCCAGCGCCACGATCTGCCCGGCCGCGGCCCGGCGCCGCTGACCGAGCAGCACGTCGCGCAGCTCGGTGAGCCCGCCGGTTCCCAGGGTGGGCGGCCGGGAGGGGTCGTCCGCGGCCAGGGTCACGAGGGCGAGCGTGCCCAGGCCCGGGAGGTCGACGTCCCGCATGGAGGCATGCGTCACGTGCTCGGAACGGTCCGGTGCGGCGGGCATGGGGCTCCAGGGGGACGTCGGCGTCCTCAGTCGAGGCTAGCAAGCACCTGCCCGACGGGCCCGCCGACCACCTCGACCTGCCACGGTCGCGCCCCGCCCGCGGCGAGCGACTGCGCCACCGACTCGGGGGTGAGCGGCCGCGGCGGCGTCCAGCACAGCCGGCGCAGCAGGTCCGGCTGCAGGAGGTTCTCGGCCGGCACGGCGTGCAGCTCGGTGAGCGAGGCCACCACCTCGCGGGCCGCGGCGAGCCGTGCGGCGGCAGCGGGGTCGCGGTCGGCCCACGCGCGCACGGGTGGCGGGCCGTCGCCCCCGGGGCCGCGCGAGCGCGGCAGGTCGGCGTCCGGCAGGGCCATCGCGGCGTCGATCGCGGCGAACCACTGGTCGGCGCGCCGCTTGGTGCCGCGCCCCGAGAACGGTCGCAGGGCCGTCAGAGCGTCCAGGGTGCGCGGCAGCTCGGTCGCAGCGGCGACGATGGCCGTGTCCGGCAGCACCCGGCCGGGGGAGATGTCGCGACGTCGGGCGTCGGCGTCGCGCGTCTCCCACAGCGAGCGGACGACGGCGAGGCGCCGGGGCTCGCGGATCGCGTGCAGGCCGGAGGTGCGGCGCCACGGCTCGACGCGGGGCGGGGGCGGCGGCGCCGTGCGGACGGCCTCGAACTCCTGGGCGGCCCACTCGTGCTTGCCGCTCGCGTGCAGCCGCTCGCCCAGCAGCCCGCGCAGCTCGACGAGCACCTCGACGTCCAGCGCGGCGTAGAGCAGCCAGTCCGCCGGCAGGGGGCGCGTGGACCAGTCGACGGCCGAGTGCTCCTTGGCCAGCCCCAGACCCAGGATCTCGGCGACCACGGCGGCCAGGCCCACGCGGGGCATCCCGAGCAGCCGCGCAGCCAGCTCTGTGTCGAAGACGACGTCCGGGCGCAGCCCCTGCTCGGCGAGCCCTGGGAGGTCCTGGGACGCGGCGTGCAGCACCCACTCGACCCCGCGCAGGGCCTCGGACAGCCCCGACAGGTCAGGGACGGAGATGGGGTCGATGAGGGCCGTCCCCGCACCGGCGCGGCGGAGCTGGACGAGGTAGGTGCGCTGGCCGTAGCGGTAGCCCGAGGCGCGCTCGGCGTCGACCGCGACCGGACCCGTGCCGGCGGCGAAGGCCGCGATGGTCTCCTCGAGAGCCTCGGGTGTCGTGACGACGGGCGGCACGCCGTCCGCGGGGACCGTCAGGGGGATGACGGGCGCCGGGGCTGCGCCGTCCTCGTCGGGCGGCGGGGCGTCCGGGGCATGCGGCATACCTGACACGGTAGGGGGTCGCGGGTCCCCGGTGCGTCAGGCAGGCTGGCGCCGGGCCGTCCGGCTCAGGTCAGCAGCTCGTGGCGGATCGCGTAGGCGACCATCTCGGCCCGGTCACCCGTGCCGACCTTGCGTGAGATCCGGGCGAGGTGGCTCTTGACGGTCAGGGCGGACAGCTCGAGGCGCTCGCCGATCTGTCGGTTGGACTGGCCGTCCGCGACCAGCGCCAGGACCCCGAGCTCCCGTGCGGTGAGCTCCGGTCCCTGCCGTGGGACGGCGGTGGCCCGGCCGGCGATCCGCACGGCGGTGGGGGTCTCGGCCGCGACGGCTCCCCGCACCCCGCCGCCGAGGAGCACGACGAGCTC
>NZ_DAORSQ010000158.1:0-4012 GCF_035443605.1 Actinotalea sp.
CCCCGGCACCGACCGCGCCCCCCGCACCGACCCCCACCGCGACGACGGCCCCCGAGGTGGTCCGCACCTGGACGGTCACCGGCGGCACCGTGGCGACCTCCTGCCGGGACACCGCCATCACCCTGCTCTACGCCACCCCCGTGGACGGCTGGAAGGTCGAGGTCAAGGCCGCCGGCCCCGACCAGGTGGTCGTCGAGCTCGAGGGTGCCGACCAGGAGGTCACGCTCCGGGCGGCGTGCGTCGCCGGCGTGCCGGAGCAGCAGCTCGTCGAGGGCTCGGACGAGGAGTCGGGGGAGGAGACGAGCAGCCCGGCACCGGCCGGCGGAGTCACGGTCACCCCGACGCCGGACGAGGGCTCCGACGAGGACGGGTCCGACGACGGCTCGGCGGACGAGTCCCCCGAGAGCGACCAGGAGGACGGGTCCGACGACTGACCCGCGGTAGCCTCGCGGAACCGTTCCTCGCCGCCCAGGACGTCCCCGGTGAGGGCCGGACCACCGCACGCCTCGCCGCAGACGCCGCCACCGCCGCGACCGCTGCCACCGCCATGGAGCGCCGAGATGACCGACCCCACCCTGCTCGCCGACGCCCTCGCGATGGCCCCGGACCTCGTGGCGCTGCGCCGCGACCTGCACCGCATCCCCGAGATCGGCCTGCACCTGCCGCTGACCCAGGCGCGCGTGCTCGCGGCGCTCGAAGGGCTGGACCTCGAGGTCACCACGGGCACCGGGCTGTCGTCCGTCGTCGCGGTGCTGCGCGGGGCGCGGCCGGGCCCGGCGGTGCTGCTGCGCGGCGACATGGACGCCCTGCCGGTCACCGAGGACTCGGCCGAGCCCGTGCGCTCGGAGCACGATGGCGCCATGCACGCGTGCGGTCACGACCTGCACATGGCGGGCCTCGTCGGGGCGGCGCGGCTGCTGGCCGCCCGGCGCGCGGACCTCGCTGGCTCGGTGGTGCTCATGTTCCAGCCCGGGGAGGAGGGCGACCACGGGGCCCGGCTCATGATCGAGGAGGGTGTGCTGGACGCTGCGGGCGAGCGCGTCGTGGCGGGCTACGCCCTGCACGTCCTCTCGGCGATGCTGCCCGCCGGGCTGACCGGGTGCCGTCCCGGCACGATGCTCGCGGCGGCGGACCAGCTGTTCGTCACCGTGCGCGGACGTGGGGGCCACGGGTCGATGCCGCACCTGGCCGCGGACCCGGTGACGGTGGCGGCCGAGATCGTGCTGGCCCTGCAGGTGGCCGTGACCCGGCAGTTCGACGCGCAGGACCCGGTGGTCGTGACCGTGGGTCGCCTGAGCGCGGGGACGGCGGACAACATCATCCCAGCCACCGCCGAGATCGCGGCGACGGTACGGACGTTCTCCCCGGAGGCGCACGCCGTCGTCGGAGAGCGCCTGACCCGCGTGGTCGAGCACCTCGCGCTGGCCCACGGGCTCACGGCCGACGTCCGGTACGTGCGCGGCTACCCGACGACGCAGAACACGCCAGCCGAGGTGGAGCGCGCGGAGCGCGTGGTCACCGCGCTCACCGGGCCGCACGGCTACGTCGCGGCACCCCGGCCGATGTCGGGCTCGGAGGACTTCTCCTACGTCCTGCAGCGGGTGCCGGGCGCCTACCTGGGCCTGGGCGCCGCGCCGGCGGGCAGCGACCCGGAGACGGCGGCGTACAACCACGCGCCGCAGGCCACGTTCGACGAGTCGGCGCTGCCGGTCGGCGCGGCGATCCTCGCCGGGCTGGCGCTGGACCGGCTCGCGCAGGGCTGACGGCGCGCGCCGGGAGCGCTCGGGCCGCGTGGCCTCAGGACGGGCGACCTCAGGCGCGCTCGACCACGTGCACCCACTCCACGAGGGCGTCGGTCAGCACGGCGGCGGCACCGCCGTAGGCCTGCGGGTCGGCGAACAGCCCCTGCGCCTGCGCGGTGCGGCCCGACGTCGCAGCGGCCAGCACCTCGGCGGCGTGACGGTGGAAGGCGGCGTGCTGCTCGATGACGGTCGCGGCGCGGGCCCGGTCCAGCTCCGCACCAGCTCCCGAGCCGAGCCACTTCCCGAACGCGCACGCGTCGGAGCGCCGGGCGGTGGCGACCTCGAGCCCGGCCGGCAGCCGGCCCGTGTCGATCGCCGAGCGCAGGTGCTTCTTCCAGTTCGCATGGGCGGTGATCGCGGCGCGCAGCGGGTGCACCGCGAGGTCGTGGGCGATGTCCTCGAGCTCCGTGCGCTGGGCGTCCAGCGACGCACCGATCCGCTCGATCCACTCACGCGAGCGGCCCATCGCCTCGGCGGCACCGCGGGCTGCTGACGCCGAGGTCTCGACCGAGACGTCCAGCTCCTTGGCGGCCTCGGCGGTGTCGGCAGCCGATCGGGTGATCTCGCCGATCGCTGCGGTCTGCTGCTCCACGGCGGCGGCGATGGTCTGCTGCAGTGCGTCGACGCGCGCGAGCACCTCGTCGATCCGGTCGGTGGCGCGGCGCACGCCGGCGCTGTCCGCCGCGAGCTCGGCCAGCTGGGCGGCGATCTGGACGGTCGCCTCGCCGGTCTGCGCCGCGAGGTTCTTGACCTCCTCGGCCACGACGGAGAAGCTCTTGCCCGCCTCCCCGGCCCTGGCGGCCTCGATGGTCGCGTTGAGGGCGAGCATGCGGGTCTGGTCGGAGATCCCGGAGACCGTGCGCAGCACGCCCTCGATCTGCGCGGTCGACGCCGCGAGGCGCTCGACGGAGCCGCGCATCTCGGCCGTGACCTCGGTGGCCCTCGCGGTCACGCCGGTGGCCTCGGCGGCCGAGGTGGCGACCTCCTGCATCGCGGACGACATCTCGTGCACGGCAGAGGCCACGGCGGAGGCCCCCGCGTCGACCCGGCCCGTGGCCCGGCTCGCGCTGTCGGCCGCCTCGGCCGTGGCACGCGTGGCCTGGCTCATCCGCTCCACCGAGCCGGCGAGGTCCTCGGTGGCCAGGCCGAGGTCCTCGTTGCGCCCCCGCAGGCGCCGCACGACGTCGTGCGGCACCGTGAGGGTGTCACCAGCGCTCGCGGCCACCTCGTCCCGACGGGCGGTGCGTCGTGCCATGCGCATGGTGCTCTCCTCGTTCGTCGACGGGGCGGGCGTGCCTCCCTGTGCCCTCCCATCGGACGGAGCCGTCGGCGGATGAGCCTTCGCCCCGAAGATCAGCTCCGCGCGACCCGTGTGCCCGGCGCTCCGATCGGCGAGACTGGGGCCATGCGGCTCCTCCTCGTCCGGCACGGGCAGACCCCGTCCAACGTCCACGGCCTGCTCGACACCGCGACGCCCGGCGCCGACCTCACCGACCTCGGCCGGCTCCAGGCGCAGGCCCTCGTCGCCGCGCTGGGCCACGAGCCCGTCGATGCGCTGCTGGCCTCGACCCTCGTGCGCACGCAGCAGACGGCCGCGCCGCTCGCGGCGACGCTGGGGCTCGAGGTGCAGGTGCGCGCCGGTCTGCGCGAGATCACGGCCGGCGACCTGGAGATGCTCGGCGACCCCGCGTCCATCGCGACCTACCTGGGCACGGCGTTCGCGTGGTCCGCCGGCCGGCTGGACCTGCGGATGCCCGGCGGGGAGTCCGGCCACGAGGTCTATGCGCGGTACGACGCCGTGCTCGAGGACCTCGCCGCGTCGGGCGTCGGCACCGCGGTGGCGGTCAGCCACGGCGCGATCATCCGGTCGTGGTGCGCCGCCAGGGCCGGCGTCCCGGTGGCGCACGTCGAGGCCCATCCGCTGACCAACACGGGCGTCGTCGTGCTCGACGGCAGCCCGTCTGCCGGCTGGTCCGCCCTCACGTGGGAGGACCACGCGATCGGCGGCCTGCGCGTCGAGTCGCCGGACGACGGACCCGCCGGCGAGGCGTTCCTCGAGTGACAGCCGGACCCGGACTAGCGCCATGCATACCCCTGGGGGTATGCTCAACCCGATCGACCCCCTAAGGAGAAGACCATGTCGACCGTCGACCTGACTGCCGAGACGTTCAAGCAGACGATCCGGGACAACCCCATCGTGCTGCTCGACT
>NZ_DAORSQ010000159.1:0-3984 GCF_035443605.1 Actinotalea sp.
GCCGAGGTCGGCCATGTGGTCGGCCTCGTCCAGCACGGTGATCTCGATGCCGTCGAGCGTCAGGCACTTCTGACCCATGAGGTCCTCGAGGCGGCCGGGGCACGCGACGACGATGTCGACGCCCGCGTCGAGCGCGACGGTCTGCCGGTGCTGGTTGACGCCGCCGAAGATCGTCGTGACGCGCAGGCCGGCGACGTCGGCCAGGGGCTCGAGCGTCGCGGCGATCTGCGTCGCCAGCTCGCGGGTGGGCGCCAGGATCAGCGCGCGGGGGCGGCGCGGCCGACGGGCCGAGCCGTCCTTGAGCCGCGTGACGATCGGCAGGGCGAACGCGAGGGTCTTGCCGGAGCCCGTCCGCCCGCGGCCGAGCACGTCGCGGCCGGCCAGCGTGTCCGGCAGGGAGGCGGTCTGGATGGGGAACGGCTCGGTGATGCCGCGCACCGCGAGGGAGGCGACGAGGTTCTCGGGCACGCCGAGGGAAGAGAAGGAGGGCATGAAGGCATCGCCTTTCGGGCGGTGGTGTCGGGGCTCGCGGCGGCAGTGCGGGGTGGGCTCTGCGGCCCGCCGGTGCTCCACGACTGGTCTCGGAGGTGTCCGAACGCGCGTCATCGCGCAGACCAGGTCCCACCAGTGTGCCCTACGCGCCCCAGAACGGCGAACGGGTGACGCCGTCCGGGTGCCCGAGGCGTCCCTGTGCGGGGGGTGTGTCCGGCAATGGGTGAAGTTCGACCGGTTACCCCCGAATGGAGGCTGCCAACCCCCGTGCGGCCCGCCTACGGTCGCCATCAGCGGGCTGATCTTGACCACCCAGCAGGGCCTCCCGCCGGCACGGCAGCAGCACCACCCCCGACACCCACCGCCGGCAGGTCGCCCCCACGACCGCCGGCCGCTCGCCCATGGAGCACCAGCACGATGAGCCGCCAGCAGCGCACCGCCAGGGCCCCGGCCCTGCGACGGCTGTCGCTGTCCGGGCGGTTCGTGCTCATCTCGCTGGCGGGCATCTCCGTCGTCGGCCTCGGCGTCGTCGTCGCGACGGCCCAGGTGCTCAGCGCCCAGGCCCAGGCCGACGGCGTGGCCACCGCCCGGTCCGTGACCGCATGGATCGCGCCGACCGTCCCCGTGGAGGCGTACAGCCTCGGGCGCCTCGAGGCGGCCGACGCCGAGGCCCTGGACGCCGTCGTGGCACGGCTCGACGACCGCGTGACGAGCGTTCGCCTGTGGACCACCGACGGCGAGGTCCTCTTCGACTCCACGTCGTCGACCCTGTCCGGCTTCCCCGACGTCGAGCGACTCGACTCCGCTGCGCTGCTCGGCGAGCCCGCCGCACGCGTGCAGACGCACCTGCACGACGCCGTCGGTGACGCGGGCCAGGGACCGGTCACCGTGCTCGACGTCTACGCGCCGGTGAGCTACGACGGCGAGATCGTCGGCGCGGCGGAGATCACCCTCGACCACACCGAGAACACCATCGCCCAGGCGCGGGCCGTGCGGACCATCGGCATGGCGGCCGCCCTTGGCCTGCTCCTGCTGTGGCTCGTGCTGCACCGCACCGTGCACTCCGCGTCCGAGAAGCTCCAGCGCAGCGCGATGGAGAATGCCCGGATGGCGCTGCTCGACGCGCTCACCGGCCTGCCCAACCGCCGGATGCTGCTCGACCGGCTGCAGCGCGCCGTCGACACCGCGGACCGCGACGGCAACGGCGTCGGCATCCTGCTGCTCGACGTGGACCGCTTCAAGGAGATCAACGACTCGCTGGGGCACGACCGCGGCGACGACCTGCTGGTCCAGGTCTCCGACCGCCTCCAGGGCGCCTTCCGCGGCCGCGACCTCGTCGCCCGGCTCGGCGGCGACGAGTTCGCCGTGCTGCTGCCCGGTGTCGTCACGGTGGCCGAGGCCGAGCGGCTCGCCCAGCGGGCCCGGGCGGTCTTCACCGCCCCCTTCGAGCTCGACGGCATGACGGTGCACGTCGCGACGTCGATCGGCGTCGCCGTGCTGCCCGACCACGCCGACGACGCCCGGTCGCTCATGCGCAAGGCCGACATCGCGATGTACACGGCCAAGCAGCACCGCCTGGGCGTCTCGGTCTACGACGTGGCGGACGACGGCTCGAGCCCCGCCCGCCTCGTGCTCCAGGGCGAGCTGCACGCCGCGCTGCGCCACCCCGGCGAGCTCACGGTGCACTACCAGCCGAAGATCGACCTCGTCACCGGGGCGACGGCGGGCCTCGAGGCGCTGGTCCGGTGGAACCACCCGCTGCGCGGCGCCGTCCCGCCCGGGGTCTTCGTGCCCATCGCCGAGCAGTCCGGCCTCATCGACGACCTCACCGACCTCGTGCTGCGCACCGTCGTGCACCAGCTGGCCGAGTGGGACCGCGGCGTGCGCCTGCCGATCGCCGTCAACCTCTCCGCGCACACCGTGGTCTCGATGGAGATCGTGCGGACCATCACCGGGCTGCTCGCCGAGCACGACGTCGACCCCGAGCACCTGCAGGTGGAGATCACCGAGACCGCGCTCGTCGCGGACCCCACGCGCGTCATCCCCGTGCTGCGCGCGCTGGACGACGCCGGGGTGCGCGTCGCGATCGACGACTTCGGCATCGGCAGCACGTCGATCGCCGTGCTGCGCGACCTGCCGGTCGACGTGCTGAAGATCGACCAGCTCTTCATCGCGGACCTCTCCGACGCGCACGACGGCGACCGCGCCCAGAGCGTCATCAAGGCGATGGTCGACCTGGCCCACTCCTTCGGCCTGCTCGTCGTCGCCGAGGGCGTCGAGGACGCCACCACGGCCGCGTGCCTGCGCACGCTCGACGTCGACCAGGCCCAGGGCTTCTGGTACTCCCACGCGGTACCGGCGCAGGACCTCGTGCTGGCCCGCAGGGAGGTGCTCACGTAGGCCCGGGGCCCGGCCTGCACCACCGGTCCCCAGCACGCCCAGCACGCCCAGCCCGCCCAGCACCCCGCACCACGAACCCCCCGCGGCCACCCACCGCACGCACCGAGGAGAACCCCCATGGACGACCTGATCCGCGAGATGATCGCCGAGAACCGCCGGCCGGCGATCGACAAGTCCCGCCGCGGCCGGCTCATCGCCACGACGCTCACCGTCGGCCTGGCCAGCATCGGCATCACGTCGCTGACCACCGGGGCCCTCTTCACGGACACCGAGACGATGTCCGCGACCGACTTCACCACGGGCACCGTCGTCATCGAGCCGACGATGTCCGCCACCGTCGCGCTGGGCGCCCTGAACATGGCGCCGGGGGACACGTCCTACGGCGCCGTGCTCGTCCGCAACGCCGGCAGCCTCGAGCAGCGCTACGCGGTCTCGCTCGCCGCGACCGACGGCCAGGCCACCCCGCTGACCGGCGAGCTGGACCTCACCGTCTACGCCGGCGGCGCCGAGGCCGCCTGCTCGGCCGCGGGCATCGCGGCGCTGACCACGGTCGCCACGAGCACGGGCCTGCCCACCGCCCTGACCCCGCTCATCGGCAGCTCCGACCCGGGCGCCGACGGTGGCGACCGCCTGCTGGGCGCACTCACGGACGAGGTCCTGTGCGTCGTCGTGCACCTGCCGGTCGAGACGGGCAACGCGTTCCAGGGCACGACGGCCCAGCTCGCGCTGACGTTCGACGCCGAGCAGACCGCCAACAACGACTGAACGGCGCGGCATGACGGTCTGGAACGACCTCGAGACCACCCTGGCGGGCCCGCCCGCCAGGGTGGCTCGGCGCGCCTGGCTCCCGGACCTGCTCGAGCTCACCGGGATGACGCTGCCGGTCGCGTGGCTGCGCGGCGCGCTGGACGACCTGGGCCACCTGGTGCGGGCCACGGCCGTCGTCGCCTGGCCGGCGTGCCTGCTCGGTGCTCGGCGGGCAGCTGCCGCCCAGGCGCACGCCGATGCCGGGGCCGCGCGGGCCGCGGCGGTGGAGCGCCCACCCGCCGCCGCGCGCGCGGCCGCCGTCGTCGCCCGCCGCCGCGCGCGCCT
>NZ_DAORSQ010000160.1:0-3949 GCF_035443605.1 Actinotalea sp.
TGGGGGTCGTCGACCTGCTCACCCGGAGCGTGCAGAAGGTCGGCGTCTTCCGGCCGGTCGCACGCAGCACGGACCAGCCGGACTACGTCCTCGAGCTCCTGCTCGCGCACGACGGCGTCGACCTCGACTACGAGCAGTGCGTCGGGGTGACGTACGACGACGTGCACGCCGACCCCGAGGCCGCCCTGTCGCGGATCGTGTCGCGCTACCACGAGGTCGAGCGGCTGTGCGACGTCGTCGTCATCGTCGGCACCGACTACACCGACGTCGCCGGCCCGACGGAGCTGGCGTACAACGCGCGGATCGCCGTGAACCTCGGCGCACCCGTGCTGCTCGTGGTGCGCGGCTCCGGCCGCCGGCCCGACGAGGTGCGCGGCATGGCCGAGGTCTGCATCGGCGAGATGCGCTCCCAGCACGCCGAGGTCATCGGGATCGTCGCCAACCGCTGCGCGGCGCACGACCTCGTCACCATCCGGGCCGCGCTGGGCAACGACCTGCCCGCCTGGACGGTGCCGGAGGACCAGCTGCTCAGCGCCCCCACCGTCGGCGCCCTCATGGAGGCCGTGGGCGGGCGGCTCGCCGCGGGCGACGAGGCGCTGCTCTCGCGCGAGGCCCTGGCCGTGCTGGTCGGCGCGATGTCGATCGAGCACCTGCTCGAGAAGCTCACCGACGGCGCCGTCATCATCACCCCGGGCGACCGCTCCGACATCCTGCTGGGCCTGCTCATGGCGCACGCCGCCGACGGCTTCCCCTCGCTGGCGGCGATCATCCTCAACGGCGGGTTCTACCCGCCCACGCCGGTCGCCCGCCTGGTCAACGGCCTGGGGACGCGGCTGCCCATCATCCGCACGGACATGGGCACGTTCCACACCGCCAGCGCCGCGGCCAACACGCGGGGCCGGCTCACCGCCGACTCCCAGCGCAAGGTCGACACCGCGCTGGCGCTCTTCGAGAAGCACGTCGACGGCCCCACCCTGCTGGCCCGGCTCAACGTCGCCCGGCCGTCGGTCGTCACGCCGCTGATGTTCGAGTGGGAGCTGCTCGCCCGCGCCCGCGCCGACCGCAAGCACATCGTGCTGCCCGAGGGCGGCGACGACCGGATCCTGCGGGCGGCCAGCACGCTGCTGCAGCGCGAGGTCGCCCGGCTGACCATCCTCGGCAACGAGACGTCCATCAGGGCCAGGGCCACCGAGCTCGGCCTGGACATCACCTCTGCCACCGTCATCGACCCCAAGGACGGCGCGCTGCACGAGCGGTTCGCCCACGAGTACACCGAGCTGCGCAAGCACAAGGGCATGACGCTCGAGCGCGCGCGCGAGATCGTCAGCTCGGTCTCCTACTTCGGCACGATGATGGTCCAGCTCGGCCTTGCCGACGGCATGGTCTCCGGTGCGATGCACACCACGGCGCACACCATCCGGCCGGCGTTCGAGATCATCAAGACCACGCCGGGCGTCGGCATCGTCTCCAGCGTGTTCCTCATGTGCCTCGAGGACCGCGTGCTCGTCTACGGCGACGCGGCGGTCAACCCTGACCCGACGGCCGAGCAGCTCGCGGACATCGCGATCTCCTCGGCGCAGACGGCGGCGCAGTTCGGCATCGAGCCGCGCATCGCCATGCTGTCGTACTCGACCGGGGAGTCGGGCACGGGGCCCGACGTGGAGAAGGTGCGCACGGCCACGGCGCTGGTCCGCGAGCGCAGGCCGGACCTCGAGATCGAGGGGCCCATCCAGTACGACGCCGCCGTCGACGCATCCGTCGCGAAGACGAAGATGCCGGGGTCCACGGTGGCCGGCCGGGCGACGGTCTTCATCTTCCCGGACCTCAACACGGGCAACAACACGTACAAGGCCGTCCAGCGGTCCGCCGGCGCCGTGGCCATCGGCCCCGTGCTCCAGGGCCTGCGCAAGCCGGTCAACGACCTGTCCCGGGGCGCCCTGGTCCAGGACATCGTCAACACCGTGGCGATCACCGCGATCCAGGCCCAGCGCCAGGCGAGGGCCGACGCCGACGCCGCCGCGGCCGCGGCCGTTGGCGCCACGCATGCCGGGCCGACGACCTCCGCCGAGGAGGCCGCCGCCCGCATCACCAGCGCGCACGCCCTCGCCGGGGCGACGCCCGACGTCCCGGCACCACCCGCCGCGGCCACCCCGTCCGGTCCGGACACCACCCGAGGAGAAGCCCTGTGAGCGCGCACGTCCTGGTGATCAACTCGGGGTCCTCCTCGATCAAGTACCAGCTGGTCGACGTCGAGTCGGGTGACGCCATGGCCACCGGGCTCATCGAACGGATCGGCCAGCCCACCGGGTCGATCAGGCACGAGGGCCCGGACGGGACCACCAAGCTCGAGCAGCCGGTGCCGGACCACGAGGCCGGGATCGCCGTCATCCTCGACCTGTTCGCGACCCACGGCCCGCGCCTGGCGGCGGACGAGCTCGCCGCGATCGGCCACCGCGTGGTCCAGGGCGGCAGCCGGTTCCCCGGCCCGGCGCTCGTCGACGACGCGGTCGAGGCCGCGATCTCCGAGCTCGCCACCCTCGCGCCGCTGCACAACCCGCCGAACCTCTCCGGCATCCGCGCCGCCCGGCACGCGTTCCCGACGGTGCCGCACGTTGCCGTCTTCGACACGTCCTTCCACACCACCCTCCCGCCGGCCGCGTACACCTACGCGATCGACCGCCAGGTGGCGGCGGACTACGCGATCCGCCGCTACGGCGCGCACGGCACGTCGCACCTGTACGTCTCGCGGCACACCGCAGAGCTGCTCGGCAAGGACCCGTCCGAGGTCAACGTCATCGTGCTGCACCTCGGCAACGGCGCCTCGGCCACCGCCGTGCGCGGCGGGGTGTCGGTCGAGACCTCGATGGGCCTGACCCCGCTCGAGGGCCTCGTGATGGGCACGCGCTCGGGCGACATCGACCCGGCCGTGCTCTTCCACCTGCAGCGCGTCGCCGGGATGACGACGGACGAGCTCGACGACCTGCTCAACCGCCGCTCCGGCATGCTGGGCCTGTCGGGCTCGTCCGACATGCGCGACGTGCACGACGCGGTCGCGGCGGGCGACGAGAACGCCCGCACGGCCCTGGAGGTCTACTACCACCGGATCAAGAGCTACGTGGGCTCCTACTACGCCCACCTGGGCCACGTGGACGCCATCGCGTTCACGGCCGGGATCGGCGAGAACGACGACATCGTGCGGATCAACTCCCTGGCCGGGCTCGAGCGTCTGGGGATCGCGGTGGACCCGGAGCGCAACGCCGGCCGCAAGAAGGCCGACACCGTCATCTCCCCCGACGGCTCCGAGGTGACCGTGCTCGTGGTGCCCACCAACGAGGAGCTCGAGATCGCCCGTCAGGCCGTCGCCCTGGTCACCGCCTGAGCCCCGCACCGTCGGGCGTACGACGAGGGCCGGTCACTCCGCGGTGACCGGCCCTCGTCGTCGGTGCTACAGCCCGAGGCCCTGCCGGGACTCGGGGGTCATCAGGGCGATGGCGGCGGCCCGGCCGTCGATCGCACCGCGCGCACCCAGGGCGGCCTCGGCGATCGCCTCGCACTGCGCCAGCGTGTGCTGGCGGATCGCGAAGCGCACCGACGCGAGCGAACCCGTCGACATCGACAGGCTCGTGATGCCGAGCCCCTTGAGCACGAGCGCCATGACGGCGTCCCCCGCGGACTCGCCGCACACCCCGACCGGCTTGCCGGCCTCGACGCCGGCGCGGGCCGTCATGGCCACGAGCTGGAGCACGGCGGGCTGGAACGGGTCGAGCAGGTCGGCGAGCTCGCCGCGCAGCCGGTCGGTGGCCATCGTGTACTGGGCCAGGTCGTTGGTGCCGATCGAGACGAAGTCGACCTCCTGGAGCACCTCCCGGGCGCGCAGCGCGACGGAGGGCACCTCCACCATGACGCCGACCGTCTTGATGCCGTGGCCGCGGGCCATGCTCGCGAACTC
>NZ_DAORSQ010000161.1:0-3942 GCF_035443605.1 Actinotalea sp.
CCGCGTGAACAACCCCAAGAACGAGTGGATGTTCGACGAGGCGTGGGGCGTGGACGTCGCGGTCTCCACGCCGAGGATCATGACGGCGATGGTCGAGGAGGCCGTGGCCGTCGGGGACCTCGTGAAGATCTTCACGTTCCACCAGTCGGGCGCGGACATCCTCGAGGTGACCCTGCCCCTCGAGTCGCCGCTCGTCGGGGTGCGCGTCGGTCAGGTGGTCTGGCCCACCGACACGGTCCTGGCAGCCTTCGTGCGCGGCACGCGACCCATCGCGCCGACCGCTGACGACACCCTCGAGGCCGGGGACGAGCTGCTCATCGTGGCGGGCTCGGACGCCGACCTCGACGCTCTGCACGAGCTCCTGGTGACGCCACGAGCAACCACGTGAGCCACAGGGTCACCGCGAACAGCGGGACCCCCATGGCGAGCTTGGCCGTGCCCAGCGCGGCGACGCCGTCGGCGCCCTGCAGGTAGAACGGCACCTGCACGGCCAGCCGGGCGCCGAACATCGCGGCCCACAACCACGTCGCCCAGCCGTACCGGCGGCGCAGGTGGTCCTGCGCCGGGTCCGTGCGCCACGTCATCGGCTCGCTGCGCAGGAGGCTGACGACGACGCCGACGGCCGGCCAGCCGGCGAGGGCCGAGACGGCCATCGCGATGAGGTAGCCGACGTTGGCGAGCAGCCCACCGGCGAAGTAGTTCTCCGCCTCCCCCGTGCGCCAGGCCCACAGGACGCCGATCCCCACGCCCAGCAGCCCCGAGAAGGCCTGGGTCATGGGCGTGCGCTGGAGCAGTCGCACCAGCACGGCGGCCACGGCCAGCGCGGCGGAGGCGACCAGCGCGGGCACGAGCTGCCGCGTGGCGAGGTAGGCCACGACGAAGACGAGGCCCGGGGCGGTCGACTCGACCATCCCCCGCACACCGCCGATCGCGTCGGCGAAGGAGAAGTCGTCCGCCACGAGGGTCCGGACGCCACGCAGCGGCGCGTCCGGCGGCACGGAGGCGGCGGGGACGCCCGCCTGCTCCGCCTGCTGGTCCTCCTGCTGCCCCTCGGTCGGCCCGGTCCCCGGACCGACGGGGGGCACGTCCTCACTCACCGGGACGCGGGCTGAGCTCGTAGCGCGGGTTGAACATCGTGGGGCGGCCGTTCTGCAGGCAGACGAGGCCCTCCACCCTGGCGCGCCGGCCCGGCTCGATCCCGCGGATCTGGCGCCGGCCGAGCCACACCACGGTGAGGGTGCCGCTGCCGTCGTAGAGCTCGGCCTCGAGGGCCTGGACGGTCTGCCGGGGGCGCAGCGTCACGCTGCGCACGACGCCGGAGACCTGGGCCCGATGGCGCGAGGAGAGCTCGGCGACGGCTGTGCACCCACGACGCTCCGTCTCGCGCCGCTCCTCGTCCGCCTCGATCTCGGCCCGCGAGGCAAGGAGCGCACGCACCGCGCCGCGCAGACCGCCCCGGTGCGGACGGCCCGTGGCGGGTCCCGCCTGCTGCTCCGACCCGGCGGCGACCATCAGTGGATCTCGGTGATCTCGGGGCCCCGCACGAACGGGTCGAGGCTCGCGGCCGGTGCGGACGGCGCCGCGGCCGGCGTCGCGGCCGCGCCCGGCCGCACGCCGGGCATCGTCAGCGGCAGCAGGTCGCGCGGCGCCTTGGCCGCCGAGCCGCGCACCACCACGACGTCGGCGAAGAGGCCCTCGAGGGTCTGCGCCTCCTCCGGGTCGATGGCCGCGCGGCCGGTGAGCACCCCGCGCAGGAACCACCGCGGGCCGTCGTGGCCGATGAAACGCGCGGGCCGGTGGCCCGTGCGACCCTCGGCCGTGCGAACGGGGACCCGGGCGAGCAGCTCGCGACCGAAGGGGCCCGGCAGGTCGTCGGCGGAGCCGCCCTGCTTGACGACCGACTCGGCGATCTCGGCACGGATGTCGTCCCAGATCCCCGCGGTGCGCGGTGCGGCGAAGACCTGCAGCTGCAGCGTGGACCCGTCGATGGTGACCGCTGCGGCCGAGACGATCGAGGTCGACTTGTCGATCTCCATCCGCAGCTCCATGGAGTCGCGTCCGGGCAGCCACAGGGCGCCGAGGTCGACGCGGCGCCCGCGCTCGTCGACCTCGGAGACGTCCCACGGCCCGCGCCGCGCCTCGTCCGCGACGCCGTCGAGCCGGCCGTCCGTCTCGACGGGCGCCTCGCCGCCGGGCTCGGCCTGACGGCCCGGCTCATCCTGCGCGGACCCCTTGGCCCTGCGGAACAGTCCCACGCGTGCATCCCTCTCGATGATCTGTCCGTCCACGATAACCGCGTACCGCGGCCCGGAAGTCCCTACGGCTGCGCCGGGCCGTCCCCGGCACCCTCGACCGCGCCCCTTGCCGCGCCGTCGACCGCGCCGTGCCAGCCCCCGCTCGAGCCGAAGCCGCCGTCGCCACGGTGCGAACCGGGCAGCCGCTCGGCGCGCACGAACCGCGCCCGCTCGACGCGCTGGACGACGAGCTGGGCGATCCGGTCGCCGCGGTGCAGCACCACGGGCGTCGTGGGGTCGGTGTTGTGCAGCGTGACCTCGATCTCGCCGCGGTACCCGGCGTCGACCGTCCCGGGCGCGTTGAGCACGGTGAGGCCGTGCCGGCGCGCGAGACCCGAGCGTGGGTGGACGAACGCCGCGTAGCCGGCCGGCAGGGCGATCCGCACCCCGGTCGGCACGGTGAGGCGGCCCGAGGGCGGCACGACGGCGTCGACGCGGGTGACGAGGTCGGCCCCGGCGTCACCCGGGTGGGCGTAGGCGGGTGCCGGGAGGTCGCCCTCGACCAGCACGAGCAGCACCTCGACGTCGCCGTCGGTCGCGGTGCGGGGGTCGGGGGTCTGCACGGTGCCCGACTCTAGTGCGCGGGCGGGCCCGCCGACGCGGACCCCAGCCGGGACGCCGACCTGGGATGCTGGGGCGATGCGCACCGCACCGGACCCGAGCACGTACGACGAGCGCCTCTGGCCGGGCCCGCTGGGCTGGTTCCTCGTGCTGGGGTTCGGGGTGCTCATGACCATCTCCGTGTGGCCGGTGCGCCCCGCCGCGGCCCTCGTCACCGGCGGCCTGGCCGTGGTGGGCGGCGTCGTGGCCGCCGTGCTGTCCAGCCCGCGCGTGCGGGTGGCCGACGGCGAGCTCCGGGCGGCCGCCGCGCACATCGACGTCGCCTGGCTGGGGGCCGGGACGGCGCTGGACCGCGACGGCGTCCGCAGGGCGATGGGCCCGGGATCGGATGCACGGGCCTTCGTCGTGCTGCGCTCCTGGCTGCCGGGCGCCGTGTCCGTCGAGGTCACCGACCCCGGCGACCCGACCCCGACGTGGCTCATCTCCTCACGCCACCCGGACCGGCTGCTCGCGGCCGTCCGGGCGGCCCAGCAGGCTCAGGCGGCGCACTCCGAGCAGATCGGCTGACCGTTCTTCTCCGCGGCCAGCTGGCTGCGGTGGTGCACCAGGAAGCAGCTGGAGCACGTGAACTCGTCGGGCTGACGCGGCAGCACGCGGACGGAGAGCTCCTCGCCGGACAGGTCGGCACCGGGCAGCTCGAAGCCTTCTGCGGCCTCGGTCTCGTCCTCGTCCACGACGCCGGAGTTCTTGTCGGCCCGGCGGGCCTGGAGCTCCTGGAGGGAATCCTCCGAGAGGTCTTCCTCGGTCTTGCGGGGGGCGTCGTAGTCGGTTGCCATCAGGCGTTCCACACTCCGTGTCAGTCAGGCCGGGCGGCGCCCGGGCGGGCGCGCTCTGGATCGGTACGTACTCAATGTCCGGCGGCAGCCGGTTGTTCCCGCACCCCTTCGGCGAGGGGATTGTGCCCTATCCGCGGGCCATGTGCACACCGCAGCGTGGTGGGCGGCGCACATCGGGCCCGTCCGGCGGCGCGCGACGGTCGTCGGCCGGACGTCAGGGGCGGTCGGTGTCGGCGGCCTGCTCCTCGAGC
>NZ_DAORSQ010000162.1:0-3932 GCF_035443605.1 Actinotalea sp.
CCATGACGCGCGACATGCTCCACGACGAGATCGAACGCATCTGCCGCGAACGCGCCCTCACGGTGGTCTTCGTCACCCACAACGTCCGCGAGGCCGCACGCCTGGGCGACCGGATCGTCCTGCTGTCGAGCAGGCCCGGGCGGGTGGTCGCCGAGTACCCGGTCGACATCCCCCGCCCGCGCCGGATCGACTCCCCGGAGATCGCCACGCTCTCCGCCACCGTCACCGACCGCCTGCGCGAGGAGGTGCGTCGCCATGGCCATTGACCAGCGGCTGCGCGCGACACTGCCCGGGAACCACCGCAACAACGGGGTGATCGCCGGCCTGGACGCCCTGGAGCTGGCCTCCGGCGAGCCCACCGAGTCGCGCGCTCTGCGGCTCTGGACGGCGACCTGGCCGAAGCTCGCCGCCATCGCGCTCGCCCTGCTCCTGTGGCAGGCCGTCGTGTGGTCCGGCTGGCGCCCGAGGTACGCGCTGCCCGGACCGGACGCCGTGTTCCCCGAGCTGTTCCGCCTGCTCGGGGAGGTCGACTTCTGGCGTTCCATCGGCACCACGATGCGCCGGGCCGCGCTCGGCTTCGCCGCCGCGACCGTCATCGGACTGGTGATCGGGGTGGCCACCGCGCGCATCCGGCCCCTGCGCACCGCGATCGGCTCGATGATCACGGGCCTGCAGACCATGCCGTCGATCGCCTGGTTCCCGCTCGCGATCCTGCTCTTCCAGCTGAGCGAGTCGGCGATGTTCTTCGTCGTCATCCTCGGCGCGGCACCGTCCATCGCCAACGGCGTCATCGGCGGCGTGGACTACGTGCCACCGATCCTGCGGCGGGTCGGGCGCAACCTCGGGGCCACGGGGCTGACGCTGTACCGGTTCGTCATCATGCCGGCGTCCCTGCCGAGCATCGTCGGCGGGCTCAAGCAGGGCTGGGCCTTCGCCTGGCGCAGCCTCATGGCCGGCGAGCTGCTCGTCATCATCGCCTCGACCCCGTCGATCGGCGTCAAGCTCGACACCGCGCGCCAGCTCAACCAGGCGACGGGGCTGCTGGCCTGGATGATCGTCATCCTCGTCATCGGGATCCTCGTGGACATCCTCTTCGGCCGCGCCAACACGGCGATCCGGCGGCGCTGGGGCGTGGTCGACCCTGCCGCATGAGCGGCGATCCGGCCGCGGCAGCGGCGCACAGGGCAGGATGTCGTCCGTGGACATCTCCGCCAAGAGCGACTACGCCGTGCGCGCCCTGCTCTCACTCGCCACCTACGGGCCGGACCCCGTGCGCGGCGATGCCCTGGCCGAGGACCAGCGCCTGCCGAAGAAGTTCCTCGAGGCGATCCTCGCCGACCTGCGACGGGCCGGACTCGTCCGCTCCGTGCGCGGCGCGCAGGGCGGCTACCACCTGGCGCGCTCGCCAGGGGAGATCACCCTCGGCCAGGTGATCCGCGCCGTCGACGGCCCGCTGGCCGAGATCCGCGGCCGGCGACCGGAGGAGACGTCCTACCTCGGGGCCGCCCAGCACCTGCCGCAGGTGTGGGTCGCGGTGCGGTCGGCCCTGCGCGGGGTGCTGGACGAGACGACCCTCGAGCAGGTGCTCCACGGCGACTTCAGCCAGCGCGTCCGCGACCTCACGGCGGAGCCGGACGCCTGGGTGCCACGCTGACGCAGCACCGGGAGGGCTCGGGCGGGCACGCCCGACCCGGCGAGCGGGCTCACCCCGCGACGCGCGGCGGGCGCGGCGTACCGGTGCCGCCCTTCGAGGATGCCAGCGCGCCGATCTCGACGGCCGCCGCCTCCGGGGCGAGCGCGTCCAGCCGGTGCAGCACCTGGCGCACCCGGGCGGTGGCGAACGGCGAGGGCACCTTCTTCTGCCCGAAGGAGTAGTCCTCGAAACCCCGGTAGCACGACTGCGGCGTCACGCGGCCGTCGGCCGCGACGTTGTGGGCGACGAGGCACGCCATGAGCTCGGCGAGCGAGCGCCGGTCCGCGGGGTCGGCCTCGGGACCGGACCACAGCTGGGGGAACCGGCCCAACGCGTCCAGGGCCGTCATGACGTCGTACCAGGTGGTGGGCCACTTGACGACCTTGAACTGGTAGCCGTGGCCGAACATGTAGGGCTTGGCCGTCGCCCTGCCGCGCCACACGCCCAGAGCCACCCTTGCCGCGCCGAGCACCTCGGGCGGACGGCGGTCCACCGGCACCCACGACCATGCGCGCAGGGCCTCGAGGGTGACCTGCGGGCACACGTCGCCCTTGCGGCCCGGCCCGCGGAACCCGCTGGCCGGGTCCGGGCGGCACGGCCAGGCGCGGCCATGGGGCGTGTCGGTGAGGTCATCGATCATGACGTCGAGCGCGCGTGCCACCCGCTGGTCCGCGCCGCGCCCGTACCGCAGCAGCACCTCGGTGATGGCGTGGGTGTCGCACAGCAGGGCGCCCCAGGTCGCCGTCGTCGAGCCGCGCACGCGCGCGAAGGACGCGAACCGGCCGTCGGGCAGGGGGTGGTCGGCCATGGCGTCGAGGACGCGCTCGACGCGCGGGTCGTCCCCGCCCGCCACGCCCATGTCCGCGAGCAGGGTGAGCAGGTTGGGCGCGAACGCCGGGCTGGCATGACCCGACAGGTCCGCGCCGGCGGTCCAGTCGCCCAGGCGGTCGGCGAGGGCGTCGGTGCCCGGGTCCGCCAGGACGAGGGTGTGCTCGACCGCGGCGCCGGGGGCGCCGTCGAGCAGCGCGGAGCGGACGATCCACCGCGCCGACGGCTCGGCGGACGCGAGGACCCATGCGAGCACGTCGTCGACGCCCACGCCCCCAGTGTGCTCGTGCGACCGTGCACCCGCCAGGGCCCCGCTGTGCTCCCGGCTCAGCCGTCGGACGGCCCGCGCGCGCCCACCACGCCGGCCTCGACGCGCTCGCCCGTCCCGGCGTCGACCAGCACGGTGATGCCGTGCGGCACCTGGTCCTCGAGGTCCGCCAGGAGTGCGTCCACATCGGGCAGCGCGCCCGGCACCTCGACGGCCACCACGACCGTGCTGGACACCAGGGTGACGTCGGTCACGCGGCCGCCGGCCGGCTCGACCCACTCCTGGGCGGCCGTCTGGATCCGCTCGCCCCACAGCGCGACGAGGTAGGCCCCCACGCTGTTGGCCGCGAGCGGAACGAGCACGAGCACCACACCCACGGCCACCGCCGTGTAGGCGCGCCGCCACGGCGCGGCCCCCGCGGACGCGTGCTCCGCCCGGTAGCCGTAGGCGCTGAACACGACGGTCCCGGCCAGGACGAGCGCGACGACGTTGGACAGGAACAGGACCAGCGCCCCGAGCGCCATGGTCCACGCGCCGGAGCCCAGGCAGACGCCGACGACGCCCAGCGGCGGCACCAGGGAGATCGCGATGGCGACGCCCGGCAGCACGTCGCTGACGTCGCGCCGGGACAGCCCGACGGCGCCCGCCAGGCCGGTGGCCAGCGCCGCGACGAGGTCGAGGATCCCCGGCGAGGTGCGCCCGGTGATCTGGGTGTTGGTCAGCAGCTGCATGGTGCTCGGCAGGAGGAACGCGGCGAGCACGCCGATCCCCACCACGGCCAGCGTCCCGGCACCGACGAAGCTCAGCGAGCGGCGCACCAACGGCGCCTCCCCGAGCACGATGCCGGCCGCGATCCCCATGATCGGGACGGACAGCGGAGCGATGATCATCGCGCCGATCACCGTCGCCGTGGAGTCCGCGAGCACGCCGGCGACGGCGATGAGGCCGGACAGCACGAGCATCGTCCAGAACGCCGACACCTTGGAGGCGCGGTCACCCACGGTCAGGTCGAGCTGGCCGACGAGCTCCGCGAGGGGGCGTCGCTGGGACTGTGGCAGGACGCGCTCGCGCACCGAGGTCATGGGGGGCATCGTCCCCCGCCCGGGGCCGCCGGTGGTCGAGCCGCGCCGTCGGGCGGCGCCG